>JBGCGI010000247.1:0-27745 GCA_045110715.1 Rubripirellula sp. | reverse complement strand
TCCAGTCAACGACTTTGGACAGCAACTTGGTCAGCTTGAATGAGTCCAAAGCAAACCTTCAAGAAGCTGAAAGCTCCATCCGTGACGCTGACTTCGCTCAAGAGTCGGCCAATCTGACACGAGCTCAGATCTTGGTTCAGTCGGGCACCAACGTGTTGGCTCTTGCCAACCAAAACCCACAAAACGTCCTTGCACTGCTTCGTTAAGAAGTGGTTCGTCAACGACGATTTTAATAGCACGCCAGCCGGTCGAGGTTTCTCGATCGGCTGGTTTGCATTGGTATCGGCGACTCTGGTCATTCTCGCATCAGTTCGCGACGCTTTTCCTGGTAGCGAGCTTGCGCTCGCTCGTAGGCCTCTGCCTTGCCGAAGATGTTGACCGCTTGAAAGATTGCCACCCCGATGAACAGAACGCCAAACAGCGGAAACAGCTTGATGAATCCCGGGGCGCCCATCCTTGAGCCGGCTCCTGTGATCCCCAGGGTCATCACTGTCCAGAACAAACCGAATCCGCCCATGACGACCCCAACCAACACCGCAGTTCCTTTGGTTGGCTTCGACACGCGACCATGCTTTCCCTGGACCATGTACTCCGCTCTCTCAATCTCCCAAGAACGGTCCAGGCTCTCGATACTCGTTCCCGTTTTGATTTGAGCCACGTCACGGGCAAGCGTCTGAGTCGTCTCGTGTAGCTCTTCCAGCAACTCCGTGGAATAGCTCGACCCGGTTCTCTGTACCGCCAGCCGCGCCTCGCAGAACGAACAGGTGATGAACTTTGCTTTCAGCGGTGCGTCCAAGGGCGCACCACAGTGGTTGCAATTGAGAGAAATGACTTTCATGTGTCTCCAAGCAAAAGTGGTGTGTTTCGTTGCAACGTCTCAGTGTCAGCGATCAGAAGCCTCAAATGAGATCAAGGACTTTGTCCATCTGTTCAGCGATCTCTTTCAACCGAGTTTCATCTCCGCCTTTGACTTCGGCTGTCGCCCAACCCTCGTACTCGATTGCCGCTAGTTCGCTACGAACCTTTTCCCACTGGATGCTGCCGCCCCCAAGAGGTGGACTGAATCCCTTTCGCATCCCCTCGTTCATCGCCATCTTCAAATCGTATTCCTTGATGTCCAACTTCTTAACGCGTTTGCCCAGCACCTCGATCCAGTGCTGCGGCCATCCCCAACGTACGACATTGCCGACGTCAAAATACGATCCAACCATCGGGCTCTCGAGTTCGTCGATGTAGCGTGCCATTCCCAGTGGCTCGATCAAGAAGGAAGCCCAAACATTCTCCAGCAACAGCATCACACCGTGTTTCTCCGCATGGTCGATCGCCTTCCGAATGATGTCCTGAGTCTCTTTGTAATTCTGCATGTACGGGATGCTTTGATCGTATCGTACGACGTGCAGAATCGAGTTTGCTCCCAACATCTTCGCTTGATCGATCGCGCCGATCAGATCCGGGTTGTTGGAGTGGATCAAGCCGTGAATTGGCAGCTCTGTTTTCTCTCTCGCCTCTGCATAGGACCGAACAAGCTGCTTGTCTTTTGATTCCAGCTTTGCTCTTACCTCAATTCCGTCAAATCCGAGGTCACGGACTAAGCGGAATTTGTCGTCCATTGGCATGTCGCCGATCACCATGTGTCCTTTCACGGCCTTCTTGATTTTGCCAGTGAACTGTCCTGCGACAGCTTGGGATCCGCCAATCATGGCAGCGCCAGAAACGAGGGCTGACGCTCGGAGAAAGTCGCGACGATCCATATCATTCACTCTGCTTGAATTGGGCGATGGGGAATTCCGCCCCAATATACATGGCTGAAGATGCGTTCGCCTGAGGCGCAGGGAAAGATATTTCCGCGACTCGACCGCCCGAGCTTGGCAGCCTAGGCGTGAAGAACGCGAAGAATGCTCACGCCGATTGAGTGCATCAGCTGCTGCTGGACGAGAGAGCATTCCAGCAGAGGGAGGTGGTCGGCCGAGAATCGCCTGATCGACGTGTTGTCTTTGGATAGGGCCCGCAAAGACTGGCGGCGAGAGTTCGGCTCGAGATCCAGCATTCATGCGCGTCGGGATCTCGACGCGCGGACTTGAATGCGATCAGGGGGCCGCCACCAATAGCGACCGTAAGAGCGATGACGTTGCTCTACTTCACGAGGACGTCGGGAAGCGTCGCGATCTGTGGTACTTCCGAGTAAGGCTGGCCGATCGACTTGTCGACCATCCGAACTGCGGTGCCGCGAGCAACACGGGTGGGTGAGCTCATGAAGCTTCCGCCAATGCCATTGAATCCGACAGCCTTCTCTCGTTGATCGAGAACCGATCCAGAACGAAACGGCCCAACGCCCATCACATACGTGTCGTTGTTGTGCGTCAATGAAGTTGAGCTGCCCCCGGACCCGACCGACTGACCAGTCTTTGCGTCGTAACAAACGAAGCCAAGCTTTGCGGTTCCCATCTGAGTGTTCCGCGAGGCAATCTTGATCTCTGGCAATTCGATTGGGAGACCTGGCATGCCAAGCGCTGGTATTCCAATGAAGCTCTCTTGGCCATCGGTGCCCACACCGCCACTTCGGACTTCCAAGACCAAGTCAGCTTTGTCCGCGCCTGCGGCGATGCTGCCTCCTGCCTGCAAGATGCGATGACGCACCGAGCCAACTAAGTAACCTTTGTCAACCGAATCCAAATACTTGTCGTCGACAAAGACCGACGTGCCGGCGAAGTCACCGAACTGAACGGTCGACATGGCACGATCAATCGCCGCTGAGATCAGCAACTGCTCCGTGCCGGTACGAGCTGTGTTGGATGTGGTTGTGGTTGCACATCCTGTCGCGAAAACCATGCTGGTGATCAGGCCCGCAAACAAACAAGACCGGTAATACTTTTTCATACTGCTATCCGAATCAATGGTCTTCCAGAGTCAGGCTGAAAAACCGTTCAGCTCACAACTTACCTGGGTATTGGTACACCAGTTGGTTCGGCAGTGATTCACGCAAAGCATCACGCGATTGACAAGACACGGAAAAGCAGCCCAAAGATACCTGTTTTACGCATCTGCCGGACACGGTCGTATCTTGCGCAGAGTCACACTCGCCAGGATTTTCTTTCCGTGCCCGCGGGAGAATATTTGCTGTGAGAAATTCTTCGTCGTCAGCTAACTTGCCTGTCCGACGACTTCCTCGGGCACGTTCAAGTCGTTCGTCAGTTGGCGATTGGGGCAGACTTTCCGCGCGGTCTCTTGTGCCATCTGTTTCATGTAATACGACGGAACCGTACCCGTTAGCACGACTCGTTGGTTATCAACCTCGACATTGACGTTGCGAAGCAGGAAGTGCCCGCAGTCCTCAAGTCGGTCCGCGACGGCTTGTTGAAGCGCGGTGTTTTGCGAGCCCGCTTCGTGCGGCGACCGATCATCCCGATCCATGGTCATGGTTGAGTCCATTGAAGTGTGGTGGCCGATTAGCCATTTCATTCCTGCCGACATCTTACAGATTCAGCCGAAACTGCGAACGATCTATATTCGCCTCTCAGCCCAATTTTTAGCATCAAATGCCAAAAATTCGGATCCGATCGCTGGGCTGTCTTTCCTGTTTTCTCTAAGTTCCCAGCGTCAGGATCTTTTTCCGCAGACGCTCGATGTCCTGTTCTACAGACTGCTTCTGCTTGCAGAGTTCGGTCAAAGCTTTTCGCTCCTGTTCCACCACGTCCGCTGGAGCCCGAGCGACGAAGTTCTCGTTGCCCAGTTTGCTTTGCTTGCCGGCGATCTGCTTGGTCAGTTGAGCGTCAAGCTTCTCAAGTCGCGCAACCTCTGCATCCAAATCGATGAACTTCTCTAAGTCGACGTGGACATCGATGTCGATGCCGGCCAGAGCGAGTGGAGCATCTGTTTCGAACGGTTTCACGTCAGGCCCAATCTCGGAGATTGCAGCACCGCACAATCCAGCGAAGTAGTCCTTCATCGGACCGAGTAGATCGACGGACGATTGGCTGCAGCGAATTGCCACTGGCACGCTCTCGCGGGGGGGAATGTTCTGACTGGCACGGATCTTGCGGATCGCACTGACGACTTGCTGAAACTCCTCGAACTGACGTTCGATCGACTCCACGTGGTGGCTTTCGTCTGCTTCGGGCCATGGAGCACGCATCAGGAATTGCACGGACTCCGTCGGTGTTATCCCGCGTTGAGGTGCAGCCTCATTCAAATGCGTCCAGATCGACTCGGTGACAAACGGCATCGTTGGGTGAAGCAACTTTAGCAGCGTGTCCAATCCGTGCGCGATTACCGACTGAGTCATCGCTCGTTTCTCAGGATCATTCAATCGTGGCTTGGCGATTTCGACGTAGAAACTGCAAAATTCGTCCCAGGCGAAGTCATACAAAATTCGCGACGCTTCTGCGAATCGATATCTGTCGATGCAGTCGGTGACTTCTTTGGTGACTGTTGCGAGTCGACTCAGCAGCCAACGGTCTTCGACAGGAAGTTTCTCAACATCAATCTGCTGCGGTGAATATCCGTCCATATTCATCAGCGAGAACCTGGCGGCGTTCCACAACTTGTTGACAAAGTTGCGGGCCGTTTCGAAGCGTTCGCTGACCACGGCGCCTTTGGGGTGCGCCTTGTCTTCGTCGCTCTCGGCCCACTGTGTCGAAAAGGTGCCGTCGCACTTGCTGCAGACGACCGTTTTCGCCGACTGATTTTTCTTGGTCTGATTGATCAACTCGTTGCAGTGTGGGCACTCGTACTGCACCGGCATTCGAACGTCTTGTGTGTCGGTCGCCATGCGAGCCAATCCGAATCGCATCGCATCTGGACCGAACTTGTCGATCACATCGATGGGATCGACGCCATTGCCGCGGCTCTTGCTCATGGTCACGCCATTGCCATCCAGAATTTTTGGATGGATGAACACTTCCTGGAATGGAATCGCACCAAGATTGTTCCAACTCATCAACACCATTCGCGCGACCCACAACGTGATGATGTCGCGGGACGTGATCAGAGTGCTGGTTGGGTAGAAGTAGTCCAACTCTTCGGAGGCCTCAGGCCATCCCAGGGTGCTGTGAGGCCAGAGTGCTGACGAGAACCAAGTATCCAGCACATCAGGATCTTGCTCAAAGCCTGCTGCTTCCAACTGTTGCTGTCGTTCGATTTCGTCCTTGGTGTGGATGCAAACGAAGATGTGGAAAGTGCCTTCTTCCGTTTCGTCCACGCGATAGGCCAGCATGTCTTTGGCTTTGCCAATGATCGCTTCGACCTTTTCCACTTCGGCGTCTGCTTCAGACTTGGTGAGATCTGTTTTGGACCAAACCGGAATCCGGTGTCCCCACCAAAGCTGGCGGCTGACGGGCCAATCACGTTTTTCGCCCAGCCAATCGAGGTAACCTTTGCGATAACGCTCCGGGTAGATCTTCACCGATCCGTCGCTGACCAAGTCCATCGCGTTCTGCGCCAGCGAATCCATGGCGACGAACCATTGATCGGCCAAGTACGGTTCCACGGGCGTCTTGCTGCGATCGCTCATTGGCAGTTCGATCTCGCGATCTTCGACTTCGCCCAGCAAATCAAGAGACTCCAAGTCGGCGACGACTTGTTTTCGAGCAGTTGGGATCGTTAGGCCTTCGTACTTGCCCGCTTCTGCATTCAAGGTTCCATCAGAATTCAGGATGTTCAGCATCGGCAGGTCAAGGCGTTTTCCAACTTCATAGTCATTGGGGTCGTGAGCTGGAGTGATTTTCACGCAGCCACTGCCGAGCTCTGGTTTCGCCCAGCGATCCGCTACCAACGGGATCTCTCGGTTGACCAGAGGCAGCATCAGCTTGCGTCCGTCCGCCGCCATGTCGCGCAGCATGATCAACTGAGGCAACATGGACGCTCGTCGCTCGGACAACTTCTCAAGCTGCATCTCTAAGTCCGGCTTTTCTTTGTCAGACGCCTCAGCCAGCTTCTCGCGTAAATCGGCTTCTACTTTGTCCAGCGCCTTTTCCGGATTCGGGTGCACAGCGACTGCGGTATCACCCAACATCGTTTCCGGTCGCGTCGTAGCGATCTCCACGTGCGTTGGTTCACCTGGCTTGGGGGCAATCACCGGGTATGAGAAATGCCAGAAGTGTCCCTTCTTGGTTTCGTTGTTGACCTCGTCGTTGCTGACTGCTGTTTGCAGGTGGGTGTCCCAGTTCACCAATCGCTTGCCACGATAGATCAGCTTCTCGGAGAACAGATTATAGAACGTCGAACGCACAGCGGCCGCGCAGCGGTCGTCCAGAGTGAAACGCAGTCGGTCCCAGTCACAGCTACAGCCCATCCGTTTGAGCTGCTCAAGAATGCGTTTCTCGTATTGGTCTTTCCAATCCCAGATGCGCTGCACGAGAGCTTCGCGGCCAATGTCGTGCCGCGTCTTGTTCTCAAGTTCTTTCAGGCGTCGTTCGACCACCGCTTGCGTCGCGATCCCCGCGTGATCGGTGCCCGGCATCCAAAGCGCCTCGAAACCTTGCATCCGCTTCTTGCGTGTCACGATGTCTTGCAGGGTGTTGTTCAGACCATGTCCCAGGTGCAATGCGCCGGTCACGTTGGGAGGCGGAATCACCATCGAGAACGAGGGGCGGTCTGGGTTCACCTCGGCGTGCCAGCACTTGGCTTCATCCCAAGCCTTGGAGACTTCGCCCGCGGCAACGGCATGATCGAAACGATCTGGAATGGATGTGGCTTCCGGCGAGTCCGTTTTCGTGTCAGCGTTCATCGTTCGTTCAGACTTCTTGGATCAAGCAAAGTGGTTAGGATGAATCGGCAAGGAGATCAGTACCTTGGCCGCGAATTTACAAGGCTTTCTTGGCGAAGCTGAAGCTACACCGAAGCTTCGTCTTTGTGCAGTTTGTACTCGACGGCGTCGACGAGTGCCTGCCAACTGGCTTCCATGATGTTTTCACTCACACCGATGGTGCCCCAGGATTCAGACTCATCACCGCTTTCGATGTTCACGCGAATCGAGGCCGCAGTACCGGCACCGGAGTCCACGACTCGAACCTTGTAGTCGATCAGACGCATCTGCCCGAGGCTCGGGTAGGTGTCTAATAGTGCTTTCCGCAGGGCGGCGTCCAGGGCGTTGACGGGCCCGTGACCTTCGGCCGCGTCAAACCACAGTTTTTCGCCGACTTTCAGCTTGATGATCGCCTCCGCGAAAACATTGTTGGCAGTGCTGTCACGGTCGCCAGCGACAATCCGATATTTGATCGGCGTGAAGTGACTCGAGAAAGTACCAGCGACTTTTTTGACCAGCAGATCAAAGGACGCTCCCGCGTTCTCGAACTGATAGCCCTGGTTCTCGAGCCGGACAACCTCCGCCAGGATGCTGTCCATTAGCTCGCGGTTGTCTTCGATGTTGTGTTTGGTTGCGATCGCGACCAAGTTGCTCCGGCCGGACAACTCGCTGACCAGGATCCGACGTTCGTTGCCAACTTCTGCTGGATCGATGTGTTCGTAGGTCTTGGACGCTTTGTTGATCGCGTGAACGTGCATTCCGCCTTTATGAGCAAACGCGCTTTGGCCGACAAAGGCTTGTCCGTTACGCCATTGAAGATTGGCGGTCTCGTACACATAGCGGCTCAGTTCGGTCAGCGGTTTGAGCGACCGATCGCCCAGCACGCTGTATCCCTTTTTCTTCAACGAGAGGTTCGCCATCACGGAAATCAAGTCCGCGTTGCCACACCGCTCGCCGATCCCATTGATCGTTCCCTGTACCTGTGTCGCTCCGGCATCCACGGCAGCCAAAGAGTTGGCGACTGCAAGTTCACCATCGTTGTGAGTGTGAATGCCGATCTCCACCTTCATGTCGGCAAGTCGCTCGACCGCAGTCGCTGTCACCTCAGCGACTCGCTCCGGCAGAGTCCCACCGTTCGTATCGCACAGGACCAGGTACGTCGCGCCCGACGCTGCTGCGGCACGCAAAGTATCGATCGCATACTCAGGATTGGCATTGAATCCATCAAAGAAGTGTTCGGCGTCATAGATCAACTCCGCGTGCTTGCTGAGGAATTCACCGCTCTCGCCGATCATCTGCAGGTTCTCATCCAGCGTCACCCGCAAGACTTCGGTCGCGTGGTAATCCCAAGTCTTGCCAACCAACGTGATGCAATGCGACTTGGCTGCAACGAGCGCTTGCATGCCCGGATCGTCTTCAGCCTTCATCGACTTCCGCCGCGTCATGCCAAACGCGCACACTTTCGTGTGGCCAAGATCGTCTTTGCGAATCTGCTCGAAGAAGGCAACGTCTTTCTCGTTTGCCAATGGATACCCACCTTCGACGTAATCCACACCCACTTCGGCTAAACGCCGCGCGATGTTCAGTTTGTCTTGAAGCGAGAAGCTGACCCCTTCGCCCTGAGATCCGTCGCGAAGAGTGGTGTCGTAGATTTGGATCGGTTTTGCGTTCATGGATTTTCGATACTTGGTTGGTCGAGACATCCGAGGCGTAAGGATACGAAAAAACCCCCGAACCTTAGGAGGCCTCGGGGGTGAAAGTCGATGTGAACATCGATTCGATCCACTCAGAATGTCTTCTGGTGGCGTTTTCGTCCCCGCGTCAAGGCCGGCTGTTGATGCCGATGACGCGGACAATAATCGAAATCACGTTCGAATCTGTCACGGTGATAATTGGTTTGCTGTGGGGCTGATCGTTCAAGGTGCTAAGGATGACTGAAGAGCCTTTTCCTGTCAATCGTGGAAAACCAGCCTGCAGGGTCGGCTTTCACCTATCGCCGCGACCGCCCGGTGCCCGATTTATGAGATGCCGCTCGATAGATTGAACGCACGCGGCGCGCCGGCTGCCAATCGCCTTATTTTTGATCGAGTTGCTCGAGCGTAACAATTGGCTTGTTGCCGGCAACTTCGGGGTTTCGGCTGCAATTTCCACAGCTCCCCACCGCCCCTTTGCCTGTCCCAGAGAGTGTTCGCCAAATCCGCCGAGCAAGCCAAGCGGCGGCCACCAGTACGATGGTTGTTGCGATGATGCTTTGCCCGTCCATCGTGGATCACTCGTGGAGGCGTGCGGGCCGCAGCCCGTGGCGGTTAGAGCGGGAACTCGTCTTCCGAAGCCGAGTCCGCGTAAAGCGGCATGTGGCGATAGTACACTTCCAGCATCATCGTCGCAAACGAGGTTGCGGCGAGGCGGCCAGCAGCTCCGGTATGGCGTGCTCCTTCCACAAACCAACTGCCCTTGTAGCCAGGACGTTGATCTTGCTCGGCGACCAGGAAATCACGAAGCGCGACGTTGAACTTATCCCACTCCGGGCCACCGTACTGACGCAAGACTTGGGCGGCATAGTAGTTGTAGTAGTAGTCGGTCTTGCTGAAGCCGACCTTGCCGAGATGCTCGACGCCCCTGACGATTCCCGGATGCGTCTTGTCCCAGCCTAAGTACATTCGGCAGAGCAGGCCCACCGCCGTGGTCGCCGGTCGCACGTTCGTCGACGGCCCTGCGTATCCATAAATGGATCCGCCATCAGATTGGACTTTGTCAAGGAACAACGAAGAACCGTTGACCGCCTGGCGGGGCACCATCAAGTGCCCCATGTGTCCACTCTTGAGTGCCATCACTTGCCAACCGACCACCGATGTGTCGCCGCCATCAGCTTGCCGAGGACTGTAGCGCCAGCCGCCATCCTTGCACTGCGCCACGACAATGAAGTTGAGCGCCGCCTGAGCGGGAATCGCGAGCTCAGGATCCTGTGTCATCGCGTACGCTTCACACAAGGTGATCGCCGCTAGACCATGCGAGTACATCGAACCGCCCGGATCTCGAAAGTCCATCACCGGCAAGCCTTGCTCTTTGCCCTTCCTGCCGTTTTGAACTAAGAAGCGCAGGCCCCGAAACACCACGTCTTTGAATTCACCCTGAAAGTGCGTTTGTCCGGCACCCAAAAACGGCAGCAGCGCCATCGACGTGGCTCCGTTGAACGAACGCATGAACTTTGGCTCACAGCCGTTTCGGCAAGCGCCTTTGCAGACGATCGAATGATTGAACGTCCAGGCCCCGTTGGGCATCTGATGCTTGGAGAACCACTTGAGCGCTTCGGTGACAGCTGCCTCGCTCGAAGCACTGCCACCAAACTCACGTAGCATCTTCTTCTTCATGTCCTGAGTACGGCTGCTCAAGGGCACCATCGTCATCGACTCTAGTGTCTGCAAAGAGGCTGCTGAAGGTGCCATCTCTGCTGCCAGGTCAGTGATCTCCATTGCAACCGTCGCGATCTCCATTGGCTCCATCGGTACCGGCTCGGCAATCTCAATGCTCTCTGACACGTCCACCGGTTCGGTGACTTCTTCCAGCTCTGAAAGCTCGCCAGGATCACTCACTTCGATTGCAAACTCTTCCATCTCTGGACCGTCGTCGGTCACTTTCGTAGCCGACAGTACATTCACGATCTTGGTCGGGTCGGCCAAGGTGACCAAGCCCAACACCAGCAGGATCAAGACATGTAGCAACGTGCTGACCAGCCAAGCAGGCGCGGCTCGAAAGAACGCGTAGAAGGATGACGGCTCTTCGTACTCGCACTGCTCATCCGCCTCGATCGGACCTTCGGCTTTGCCAGGACTCGATTGAGAGGATGGAGGTAGGGCCGGTACAGGATCAGCAGAGATTGACATGATGGACGCATGATTAGAAAAGCAGAAAAGACGTCGCATGAGGTGCTAGGCACCATCTCTAGTATAGCCTCTGACCCTCCATTTCGGGCGATCTGATTTCCAATTGCCAAGACTGTGGTTGAGCATGGGGGGCTACCAGATACATCGCCGCACCTCACAACCCGCATAACCTAATCGATCAAATTGGCAGGCTTTTGCGGTGGCCGCGGCGGAGGTTTTTCACGCGGTGGCCCGAGTTCAATTCCCCCAGGAACCCAGCTGGTCAACTGCCAGCCTTCGCTTTGCGGATCCCAGCCAGCTAACATGCCCGCGTTCGCAAAGAGCCTACGTGATGTCATGTAGACCCCGTAACTGTCCGGCAAAACGTAAAACCGGGCGTAGTATTTCGACACGTCCACTTGGCTGAGGTACTTCGTTCGGACTCGTGATCGTGGATTGGCTACCTCCTTGGAAGAGGCACCTCGCCCCTCCCTAGGGATGAACCGAATGCGCGGATAGCGATCTCGTTCCACGAAGTACTCAATGTTAAAGAACTCATCCTGCTCCTTTAGTTTCTCGTAGTGTTTCGCGAAAGCCGCCGGATCGATCCCTTTGGCTGGGTCGCGATCCAACGAATATCGCGCGATGATGGCTTTGACTTTCTGTTCAGCGTCCTTGCGGACGTAGTCAACATTGACCGGATGAAGACGATCGTCTGCACAAACCAGGATGAATTGCTTGGCTCCGGTGGGCGCGGGACGCGGATTGGGAATGCTGACTTGGACGTCGGCAGGAGCAGCAACGCGTGGCGTCTTGTCTAGCATTGCCTCCAGCTGTTCTTTCCGCTCCTGAGACGTCGTGATCAAGGTTCTCAGTTCGTCCCGCTTCGCCTCGGTGTCCGCGATCTGCTGCTTGTTCTTTTCCGCCAGTTTTCGGTCTTCTGCCATCCGCATCGAGAACTCATTTTGCTCCTGCTTCTTCTTGGCGAGTTCTTTCTTGCGACGGTCCAGCAACTCTTTCTTTTTCGCTAACTCTTCACGCTGCTTTTCGGCGTCGATATCCAGCGGATCGACCAGGATCTGTTCCAGTTCATCGACTTCGGCTCGTTTGATTTCCAGTTGCTGACTGAGTTTCTCAAGCTCGGCTTCGTCGATGGTGTTCTCCGCCGTGATTCGGGACACCACTTCGGAAATGCTCATTTGCGTGACGATCAACACCAGCACCAAAATGCCAACCACGTTGGTCATCGTGTCCAGCAGCGAATCCAATCCGCCGTCGTCATCGTCATCACCGCGTCGACGTTTGACAGCCATCTATTTGCCCTCCACGAAAGCAGACAGGTCGATGCGACCTTTCCCGACGACCGGGATCTTTCCGTTTCGAATTTCGCGATCGTCGCAGATCCGTTTCACCGCGCGGAATGTGCCCAGTCCGTCACTTCGCAGCATGAATACAATCGAGTCGTCTTTGCCATTCAGAACCAATTCCATCAGCCTGATGAAGTCTTCATCTTTGACCACGTCCGCCGTTCGGACCCGTTTGGGCGGTGACAGGTTGTGCATCACGATCGCACCGGCGGCACATTCAACAAAGTGCGGCGTGAAGCTCAGTCCGCTGCCCTGGGGAAGCACCGTCACTTTGGCTTCGCTCTTGTCCTTGCGGTCATTCAACTCTGCCTCCAGTTGGGCGATCTGCTCTTTCAGAGCCTGCGCCTCGGACTGCATGTCTGCGGCGGATTCACGGAGCTTCGGATCAAGCATTGGAATCACGATCTTGACCTTGCCCTGTTCGGCGAGTTCCTTTTCGATCTTCTCGAGTTCCTCGAGCATTGCCTGCAACTCATCGATGGTCATGTCCAGCAGCTTCTTTTGGTCACGCATCTCCAACGCGGACGAGTTCGAAACGGCGACCTCCCGCTGCAGTTCCTCGATCTTCTCGTCCGACTTCTTGAGTTCTTTCTCCTTCTGCTCAAACTCTTCGATCATTGCGATGTCGGGAGTGTCGGTCTGCGCAAGCGCAAGGGTGGCGATCATCATCGTCAACACGCCAATCACACAGGCGATGATGCTCAGAAACGGGAACAGCGAGATCTCGTCGTCATTGGACGGAGGACGGCGTGGCATGGTGGCTACCTACCCTTTCCGTTTCCGCGACCAAACCATCCCTTTTTGGCGGACGCTTCCACCTGTTGAACGACGATTTGTTCGTCGCCCAGCTTTTGTAACACGCCACCAAGGCTTCGGAGTCCGGACTCGACGCCTGACATGTGTTGCTGCAAGCTGTCGTTGGTGTTCGCAAACGTTTCGTTGACCTGCGTTTGCATGGTTTCGGTCTGCTGGGCCAACTGACTGAGGGTCGTCTGGATTTTGTCAGCCGCGTTTGCCATCTGGTCCAACTGTGCCTGCAGTCGGGCTTGTTGGTCGAGCTGTTGCTGATGCAAGACTTCGACATGCTTCTGCTGCTGGTCTTCAATGCGCTGATTGACTTGGTCCCAGCCCTTGGAAACCTGCTCGGTCATGCGGCCACCAATCGCATCGAGCTTTTCCAGCCAGCGTTCCATTTCTGCATGCTGCGTTCCGAGTGCCTGTTCGACTGCTTCGCGAAAGACGGAGGTGTCACCACCGCCCGCGATCGCTCCACGTTCAGCGCCGCCATCGAGTCCATCGTTCAAACGCCGGAGCAGATTTTCGTTGCAATACTCGTCCACACTGGTGATCAAGTCTTCTTCGCTCTTCTGAAGTGCAGAAGCCGGGATCTTTACCAGCATGCTCATGATCAACGCCAAAAGCGTCGTGTCAAAGGCCGTGCCGAGGCCCCCGAAGACATCTTGCAACGCCGCTTTCATCGCGTCCATGCTGCCGCCATCACTGAGGCTGCCAGCCAAACTCGCGACTGCGCCGCTGACACCCATCACCGTGCCAATGAAGCCCAGGATCGGCAGCGCCCAGATGAAGACTTTCAAAATCGTATAGCTGCCGGCAACATTGTTGGCATCAATCGCCGATTGGGATTCCATCATCGTGACGGTGTCCGCGGCGCTCTTTCGAACACGAAAGTGCTCGATGCCGCGGACCACCCGATTGATCAGGAAACTGTCGCTGCTGGCGCCGGGCAACTCGTTGATGTGATCGACGAAACCATCCAGCGACGCCTGTGTGATCTGCTGAGAGACCTCGGTCGGTAGCACGTCCAGCAGCATCGCGTCACGCTGTTGCTTCAGATTCGTCCATTTCAAAATCAAAATGGAAATCGCCCAAAACATCAGCAGGGTTGTCGGAAAAGGAACGGGCCCGCGTTCCCAAAAGAGCGCACCGAGGTAACCGCTCTTGAACGGATAGGTTAAGCCATACCAAACCAGGGTCATTCCAAGTGCCATCATGCCGCTCAGTAGCAAGCTGACGTCGCTACTTGCGGAGTCGCTGGTCGAACTGAACCAAGATCGCTCTGCACGTTTACGCCGAATGACTTTCTTCTTGGGCTCCTCGGCCACGGGTTCAGCTTCGGACTTGTTGCCAACCTTCTCATTCGCCTTTTCCGCCGTCTTGTCGGCGGCTTTTCGAGATTTCGATGATGGCTTTTCAGCAACCTGAATGTTCGGGAAACCCAACTCCTCTTCTTCAGGCTGCGTCTCGGGAATCCGAACCGTGGCCCGGCAATAGGGACAGGCTCGGCTCTTTCCAGCCAGCTTGTCAGGAACCTTGAGGGACTTATCGCATCCCGGGCAGTTGATTTTGAAGTAGGAGGCCATCGGCAGGTCAGACGGAGAGAAGAAGTATCGACGGGGCCAGATCGGCCTTGCCCAGCCAAATCCATGTCGCAACCACCAGTATAAACTGCCGCCTGAACATTGGTACCTGTTGTCAGGGTTGGTTCTGAGCTGGCCCCCTCGCGAAGGGTTCTCTTGACGTCCTGCACACTGAGTTCGTAGCGTCCTGCTGAACGATCAGCCCGCCGAGAAAAATCTGCGCGCGCCGATTCCGTGAAACTCCTCTCTTGTCCCAATCGTGCCAATGCCTGCTCGACGTCGCGTGTCGACCCTCACTGCGATCGCGTTTCTCGCGACCACGATGGTTGGCTGCGCAAGTTGGAAGGCTTCACCCAAGCGAAAGGTCGTGACGAAAAAGGCAACCGTGCAAGTGCCGACGAATCCGAAGTTGGTGTTGCTGGAAGTCGAATTCATCAACTTGGATTTGGACGAAAACGATCCTGATGCTTCTGAATCGCTGTGGCAGTGGATTGATGAAACGAAAGTGGATGCCGAGAATCGACAGAGATTGCTGGCCAATGGAATTCGAGTTGGTTACGTCGCGAACGAGCAACGCCTCCGCAAACGAATGAGTGATTCGTCCGGCAAGCAGGACGTGGTCGAGAAGTTCTTGGCCGAGGCGTCGATCGCCAGTGACGTGTCACACGGTACCAAACGGATTCCGATGCGATTGGGCAAACGACACGAACTACCGCTGCACCAACCGATCGCAGGTTCCCACGTCGCCTTGATTCGACTGGATAACGAGACGATCGGAAAGACGCTTGCCGACGCGCAATACCTGTATTCCATCACCGCAACTTCGGCGGCGAACCAAAAACAGATTCACCTCCGAATGACGCCTGAGATCCAACATGGCGACATGCGGCAAAAGTGGGTCGGTAGCGATTCGGCATTGCGGATCGATACGCGGCGTGAAACGTGGGCGATCCCTGAGTTGGATCTGAACGTGCTGGCCACAGAAGGTGAAACGCTGGCGATCGCGCCGACGTCGCCCGTTCGTGGTCTGGGAAAACAGATGCTGACAGGCAGTAGCGCCGAGCTGACGACGCAACAAGTCATGATGCTGATTCACGTCTCGCAAGTTCCCACCGCCGTCGACATGCTTTAACGCAGCGCGACCTTCTTACGCTCGTCCTCGTGGTCCCAAGCGTCCGAACATTCGGTCCAGTTCGTCGCGACTGAAGAACAAGGCCGTCGGCCTTCCGTGCGGACAATGATGCGTGTCGTGGTACAGATCTTTCTGTTCCAGCAAGCTGGTGATCTCTTCGGGGGTCAATGGATCGCCGGCTTTGACCGCTGCCTTGCAGGCGATCGTCGACAACAAATGATTGAGTATGTCCTTCGCGTCGGGTTGCTTGCCAGCCGACATCAACGCCTCCAGGACCGTGCGAAGCATGTCGCCTGGCGCCGTCTTCTTTAACATCGCTGGATAGGATTGAATCAGGATCGTTTCGCCACCAAAGTCTTCGATCTCTAAGCCAATCCGTGCCAGCGTGTCTTGCGCATCTAGGGCAGCAGTTCGTTCTGCGGGCGTCAGGGAGACAGGTTCGGGAACGAGTAAACGCTGTGCTTCCAAGTTGCTTTGTTCGGTCAGGACTTTCGCACAGACACGCTCATACAACACGCGTTCATGCAATGCATGTTGGTCAATCACGACCATGCCGGATTCATCTTGCGTGACCAAGTAGCGATTGTGAACTTGAAAGCCCAAGTAGCACACACTGGGATTCGGTTTGTCGCCATCAACGCCACCAGCCTCATCGGCTGCGTCGGCGGCGCTATCGGGTTCAGTGACGTCTCTTTCCCAGGGGGCGACGTCTGTTGAGCTGATTGCGGGCGGCAAGCCGTTGTTGCCGGGGAACGGTTGGAACTGAGGGACCGTGCCGGTGGGCAGTCCCTGTGCACTTGCGAGTGGTTTCGATTCGCCGGTGCGTGCCCAATCTATCACCGCTTGGCGTTGTTCGCGTTCGACATGGACGGGCAAGCCGAGCACGCTTTCACCAGGTCCGTGGACCACGTCGGCAGGCTCCGTTGTCGTGGGAGGGCCTACACGCTGTACCAAGTCCGTCGTCAAGAATTGGTGCCGCAGGGATTGCAATAGCCGACTGTAGACACGGCCGCCGTCTGTGAAGCGAACTTCGAGCTTGGTCGGATGCACATTCACGTCGATCAAGTCCGCAGGCATGTCCATCCGCAGGAAGCAGACTGGTTGCCGACCGACCATCAGCATGCCGCGAAAGGATTCGCACAATGCATGTTGCAATGCACGGTCACGAATGTGACGTCCATTGAGGAACAGGTACTGCATCCGATTGTTGCCGCGACTGACCGAAGGATCACAGACGAATCCACTGACGCGAATCTGTCCGTCGTCGCTGTTGATCGGAATCAACGATTCGGAAATTTCACCGCCGAAGAACGCTTGGATGCGATCGGCCCAACGAGTGGTCGGCGGCAAGTCATACAACTGCTTGTCGTTATTGGTCAGCACAAAGTGAACCTTCGGGTTCGCCAATGCCAGCCGCGTGAAGGCCTCGACAATGTGCCCCTTCTCCGTTTGGGCCGTTTTCAAAAATCGATGACGAACGGGTGTGTTGAAAAATAGATTGCGGACTTCGATCACGGTCCCGACGGGGCACCCGCATGGCGCCGGTGGTTCGACCACGCCACCGCGCACGGTGATCTCGGAACCACTGTCATCGTCCTCGGTGCGACTGCGAATCAGCAGATGGGAAACACTGCCGATCGATGCCAACGCTTCGCCTCGGAACCCCAAGGTGTTGACATGAAAGAGCGATTCATCGTCTGGCAGCTTGCTGGTTGCATGACTGGCAACCGACAGCGGGAGTTGCTCGGCTGTCATGCCACAGCCATCATCGGCAATCCGGATCAATTCCGTCCCGCCGCCAGCGATACTGACTTCGATCCTGTGAGAACCAGCGTCGATGCTGTTTTCAAGCAGTTCCTTGATAACCGACGCAGGTCGTTCAATGACTTCTCCCGCAGCGATCTGGTTGATCAAGTTGGGTGGAAGCTGGCGAATTGTCCGTGGCTTGTTTGCTGTGATCGTCATGGGCTCGAATTTACCGCTCTCGCAAAATCCTACAACCGCAAACTTCTCCACCGCAGGCTTTTCGCGTTTCTCGTGGTTTGGCCAATTCCGTTGGTACTGGCACGAAATGGCTCGATTTCTTCCAATGGTCGTATCTCTTAAGGCTTTCGGTTTGTCCTTCCCACCATCAGAACTCTGCATGGATGATTCTTTTCAATGTTCGCACTGCGGCGCCGAGCTCTCTTCGGGAGCCAACTTCTGTCGTGAATGCGGCAGCAGTGAAAGTGATGGTTGGCAGGAGGACGAGCTTGGCAACAGCGATGACGATGGGTTCGATTACGAAGAGTTTGTGGACCGAGAGTTTGGTGATTCGGTCGCCAACAAAGAGACTCCAGCGATTTGGCGATTCGTTGCCGTTGTCCTACTGATCCTGTTTTGTTTCGGATTCCTGTTGCTGTGAGAAACTTGCTATGACACGCAACATCGATCCCGGAGTGGATGACGCCGGGCGCCGCGCCGTTGAAGAGCTGATGTCGGATGCCACGGTTGCTTCGGTCCAGTACCTAGCGAGCACGGATTCCACCAACACACTCGCACTTAGCGAGATTCGTCAGGGCGGATCGCCGGCGTCGGAATTGGCAGAATTGCCGCGGCTGTATTTGACCGACAGGCAAACCGCCGGCCGCGGACGCCACGGCAGAACTTGGGTGAGCGATCAGTCGACGTTGACCTTCACGCTGGTGATCGATCCATCGCCCGGCTTGGATACAGAAAAGGTTGCCAAGGTGCTGTCGGTTGCTGTTGGAGTCGGCGTGGCGCGGGCAATCGAGTTCGTATTGGCTCCGTTGCAAACCCAATTGAAATGGCCCACCGATGTTTACGCAGGGGGGGGCAAGGTCGCTGGGATACTTTTGGAAACCAGTCCATCAGCCGCCAAGCTTGTTGTCGTCGGAGTCGGTGTGAACATCAGCGCCGCACCCGATTTGTCGGCAGAGGCAAATCCGAATCCGGTTTGCAGTTTGACCCAGGCCAGTGGCAGATTGATGGCACGCTACGATCTTTTGCCAACCATGGTGCGAGAGATTTTGGCGGCAGTGTCCAGTTCGTCGCAGGAGGTGATTGATGAGTTCCGTCGCCGCTGCCTACTGTCGGGACAAACCATCCAGTACCAACTGGGGGAAGCGACCAGCGAAGCGAAGTGTCTGGGAATCTCGGATGCAGGAGAGTTGATCGTGGAGAGCGACCAGGGCCAGCGAGTGCTTCGCAGTGGCGAGGCTAGCTTGGTGCGAAGAGCTTTGTAGGCCATCGTGAGCGGCTGGCGTCAGGGCAAAGGAAAATGACGCGATTTGTCTGCAATTGGCTGCTCGCTGGTGGGCAACCTAAAGTTTTTGTTCGAGGCGTGACCAGACGTGTCATGGGCTCTGCGAAGAATGGTTTCATCGAATCAAAGGTGGTTCGACAGAGATCTTTCACTCCTTCGCGGGGAACTCCAGATGACTCAATTGCTGCTTTTCAACTCGACCAACAACAGCACCACCGCGGCTCCTCTCGCTGACGTCACTCCGGTCGTGACACCCGCGGCACCTGCTGAAAACCTCGCCGAGCGTTTGGAGCATGAGAGCGGCCTCCATCACATGGGCGATCTGGCTCGTTTGGTCCTGCTGCGATACGACTTGGTCGCAAAACGCCGTGCCGAAATGGCAGCTCGGAAAGCCAAGTGAGCGGCTTGTGTAGAACAATTGTCCCCATTGTTTTTCGTGTACGGCTCGCTCTCCGAGCGAGGGAACAATTGGGACAATTGTTCTACACAGGATTCGCTACGCCTCAGGCGTCAAAGGGCTCGATTCGGTGGGTTTGGCTGCTTCGGCTTTGCTGGCCTTCTTGGCCGCTTTGACGGCTGCCTTTTTCTTTCGCAGCATCAAGGCGGTCATCAGTGCGCCAAGCAAGAACCCAACCCCACCGGTGGCCAGCATCAGCACAGAAAGCGGCAGTTCTCGCTGCATCGTGAACAGCTCGACTTCAACCAAGTCATTGTTTTGAACCGTGATCACCAAAGCCAAGGCGATTCCAAGGATCAGTAAGAACCAGCGGATTTTCTGCATCTGAATTTGCCTAACAGCCGATGAATAGGATACTGTACGCTAGTTCACGCAAATGATAGCATTGGATTTGGTAGGTGGTCCTATGCTGATTCGCGTTCTCGCTTCGGGCCGCCCCTAACAAGCACTCGCCAGTTTACCAGACATCTTGGGAAGAACTCACCCAAGGATCTCAACTCATAGCTTGCGTGGGCACACCAAAAGCAAACGTAACCACCAAAAGCAAACGCTAGATGCACAGCTTCGCTCTTCTGCGATGCATGAGAAATGAAGTGCAATAGAGAACGAGACATGACGACTCAACAAACCTTTGGCTTTTTGGATGTGTTGGAAAGTCCTGCGCCCAAAATGCGGAAAGCGAAAAGAACCGTTTCGGCGATCGATCGCCCGCGAAAAATTCTTACTAGCCCAGTGGCTTCACCTGCGCTTCCGATTTGCGAGCAGGCTGATCCAGATCCTGTCGCGGATCGTCAGTCGATGCTGCGTGATTTGCGCCGCAAGGTTGGCTGCATTCATGTGACGCCGAGCGATGGTGATGATGGCGAGCCCGTTTTGTCGACTGGTTCGGCAGCGATCGATGGCTTGCTGCCACGAGCCGGTTTGCGCGTTGACGCGATCACTGAGTGGGTTGCTCAAACCGATGGTTGTGGTGCGGCGGCATTGGCGATGATCACCGCAGCGATTCATCTTGAGTCGACACCTGGTCCCTTGGTGATCGTCAGTGGAAGGAATTTTTATCCGCCCGCTGCCATTGCCTTGGGCGTGCCCGCAGAGCGGATCATTTTAGTCCAACCGAATCGACACCCCGATGTGGTTTGGTCAGTCGATCAAGCGTTGCGTTGCCAGACCGTTGCGGCAGTTTGGGCGCACTTGGGTCCGAATTTGGACGACCGCGATGCGAGGCGTTTTCAGTTGGCTTGCGAAGCGGGCCGAACGCCAGGCCTATTCGTTCGCCCGTTAGCGGTCCGAGGACGCCCCAGTTTTGCGGACGTTCGTTTTCA
Source organism: Rubripirellula sp. (assembly GCA_045110715.1). Taxonomy (GTDB): domain Bacteria; phylum Planctomycetota; class Planctomycetia; order Pirellulales; family Pirellulaceae; genus Rubripirellula. The sequence continues at coordinate 7,219 of JBGCGI010000247.1, read as the reverse complement.
TGTGCGCAATCCGTCCCATCGACAAACGCAACCGGTCAGCGTTTCGAGATCCGGGTCTGCGGCTCCTTTGGGTCGGCAGATGCAGGTCACTTTGGATCGATGTCGAGGCGGCACCATTGACCGGAGTGCCTGGATTCAAATCGACGATCAAGCTCGCATTTTACCCTTTCACCCTGCCCCTGAACCGCAACGCTTTCCCCATGCACCGGCTGCTCTGCGTTTGGCTTCCGAACTGGCCCATCCAACGGCATCGAACCAATCCTCCTCTGCAAAACCAGGACAGCGGCGAGCTTGAACAGCGGCATCCCGAGTCACCGATCGTGCTGTGGAAAGAAGATCCACGGCGGGGGCGGTTGGTGGTCGCCTGTTGTCATCACGCTCGTGCGCTGGGAATCCGCGTGTCGATGCCAATTGCCCAGGCGGGAGAAATGGCACAGCAATCGGATCATGCACCAATCATCGATCGCCACGATCCGGCCCTGGACCGCGAAGCGTTAGAGCAGGTTGCCAATCAGTTTCAGCAACAGATCAGCCCGTTGGTTTGTATCGAGTCGCTGGATCGAAAACCGTGGGCTGACTATCCCCGGCATCAGTGCGAAGCAATTTTCTGTGACGTTGCCGGGGCAGCCCATCTGTTCACCGATGAGGCTGGCGTGATCGCAGAAGTCAGCCGCCTGTTGCGCAATCGAGGCATGGTCGGTCGCGTGGCGATCGCTGACTCGATGGGGGCAGCTTGGGCCCTCTCGCACTATTTGGATTGTCTCGTCCCAGCAGACAAGATCGATCAGGGTTACATCGCCGGTCATCACGACACCGAAGAAGCAATTCAGTCGCTGCCGATCGAAGCGCTGCGGATTCCACCGGAAACCGTTCATACACTGGGGCGACTGGGCGTCGAATCCATTGGCCAGTTGTTGCAGTTGCCACGCAGTGGTCTGGCAACCCGACTTGGTTTGACATTGGTCAAACGAATCGGACAAGTGCTGGGAGAGGCCGACGAGCCAATGGAGGTCTTTCGTGCCCCTGCAGAACACTGGACCACACTGGCACTTGAGTATCCGACCAGCGATCAAGCGATTCTTGCTGACCGAATCGAACGGTTGATCGAAAAAGTCAGGGCGGGACTGGCAACACGCAAACGTGGGGCACTTCGTGTAACGTGCTGCCTGGACCTTTCGGACCACCCGCCACTGACTTTAGAAATTGGTTTGTTTGCGCCGACGATCGACGCGGATCATTTGAGTGGTTTGATGATCAACCAACTCGAGTCGAAAAAACTATCGGCTTGTGTTGATCGAATCACGATTTCGGTGACCCAAACGGGTCCCCTTCGGACGGCTCAGCAATCACTGTTCGACGCTGATATCGGTATCAATTCTGTTCGTGCAAATTCCATGAGCGGATCGGAAATCAGTCGCTTGGTCGATTCGCTCAGTAGCCGCTTGGGACGCGACTGTGTTTCAAGTATCAAGCTGGAAGACGATCCGTTGCCAGAAAAGGCGTTCAGTGTTCAACCACTGGCAGGCAACCGCATCTCGTCTTTCAAAACTTGCCCCTCAACTTCTGCTAGGTCTGCTTCTTTCAGATCACAGTCGATCCCGAAAAGTTCCCAGCTTTCAGTTGGTTCTGCGATTCCTTTTTCATCGCCATCAAGTCAGCAATCGGCTGTCGATAAACAGGTGATTGCTTTTGATCCGCATCAACCGTCACCTGACGATGCCATGCGGCGTCCTTTGTCTCTGCTGCCCGAACCAATTCCGTTGGCGGTTGCCCGCGAAAACGGCTCTTTCTGCGATTTCTTATCTTCTCCGCAATTGCCCAGTCGTATACGCCTTGGTGGAGTGACTCACCAGATTGTCATGTCTTGGGGACCTGAGCGAATCGAGACCGGTTGGTGGAAGGGCCCCTGCATCCGACGCGACTACTATCGAATCGAAACGGATTCAGGCCGTTGGTGGTGGATCTTCCGAGAACTCGGTTCAAAGTCGCAGGTTGATCAGCGGCCTTCATGTTGTTGGTGGTTGCATGGTCGCTTCTGAAGCAACCCGATCTCTCTGAGATTTGTCGTTAAACGCTTAGCAATTCAAAAGGTTGTTCTTCCGGGCAACCGGAAGGTCGGAGTGAACGCGATGCAATCGCTTGGTCCAATTCTTGCCTCGTCATGAAGCCCATGTTCACGATCAAGTCGCCCGCGGGTTGCACGGTTTCGAGTTGACGCAAAATCAGCTCGGCTAACTGCTCTCGATTCAAATAACCCATTTCTATCGCTTGTTCGCCGAACGGAAGCGATGAACTGAATTGTTTTGCCACGACATCAAAGACTTGCCCCATCGAGATCATTTCGGCTTCGACTGCCAATTGTTCGACGGGGATTCGGCAAGCAACTTGTTCGTTCAGAACTTGCAAGGCCTGGTCGGAGCTGAGGTATCCGCCGTCCACGAGGTCAAAGCACAGCCACATCAGAATTGCCCTCAAGTGGCCCGTTGAAGAGTGTTCGATTTCAAGCGAGTCCTCTCGCCGTACTCAAAAGCTAGGTCACGTTAGCCGGTCCGGAGATATGAAAAACAAAAATCGATGCAAATTCTTAGCGGTCCAATGCGATGGATTCACCCCGTGGGCTGTTCTTTGACATACCGGATGTCTTGCGCCATAACGCTGGATTGCCTTCCGCCTTCGATGCTTGATTCACCGGATGGCTTGCTTCGAATCGGGGTGAAAGTTCTGCCACGCTTTTGCGTAGGACATGATGCCAACCCGTTGCTGAAGTCGCTTGCCCTTCAACGCCCCCTCGGTCGCTTCACCCGTCAGCGACCAGGTTGTTCCGGTCTCCGCATCCTTCATCATGCCTGTGGGCAAGGAAGTGAACGACAGCTTTTGGTCATCGAGCTTGGCATCAAAAAGCCGAACCGCCGTCGACTCGCGATCGAAGGTCAGCAACAGGGGACGGTCTCCAACGGAAAACCCGTGAACAGGACGCTTCATCAGATGATCCATGGAGGCGGACCAAGCTTGGGCTCCCTGTTGAAAGCCAAACACAAACCGCTTCGGATCACGATAGAACTCGTCGGTGTAGTGTTTCGAGGATCGCGACAGATTCAGTACTGTGCTATTAGGAAACTGCTCACGCCAAGCTGCCCAGGTCATCATCTCGGTGATGATCGGTTGCAGACGTTTTCCCTTCAGCGGGCCTACCATCGCCCTTCCGAGCAGATGGGACCACTCCGTGTTCGTTTCCACATCACTCATGATCAAGCTTCGCATCCAAAGCTTGCCCGAAACTCGCAACGTTAAGACTTGTTCATCGACTTGGCGGACATACACGATGCCGTTGTGGCACAGATGTCACCATGTCGCTGCGATGGCGGTGCCAGCTAACGTGTCGTTGATGATTTCACGATGCGGTCCCGTCAGTTGATTGATCGGGTAAGCCCGAGACTTTCCCTCAATCTCTACGCCGATCACCAGCTCGCCATCGTCGAGTTCGGCTTCGCTTGCTGGCACGAAGTCGGGGGCCTCGATCGCACGGATCGCAAACGGCAACACGGTACTTGGTGCGTAAGCTTCTTGTCCTGCCGTCAGGTTGACCAATAAAAGCGGAAGGCAAAAGACTGCGATGCGAATCGTCATCAGGGTGCTCAGATCGTTCGAATCATGAAACGAATGGACACCGCATCATAGTCTTGCGGTGGGGAACGGATACTATGATTCGCCCCAACGCTTCATCAAATCGTTGGGCACATCCAGCTGATCCAAAATCCGACAAACAACAAAGTTGACCATCGAATCAAGTGACTCGACGCCGTGGTACCACCCTGGCATTGCGGGCAACATCACCGCTCCAGCTGCGGCCAACCGATGCATGTTTTCCAACTGCAAGACGCTCAATGGGGTTTCTCGAGGAACCAGCACCAACTTCCGATGCTCTTTTAGGTGCACTTCGGCGGCGCGTTGGATCAAATTGGAAGCCGCTGCGCGGGCAATGCCGCTTAGAGTGCTACCGCTGCAGGGACAAACCACCATCGCCTTTGTCTGAAACGATCCGCTGGCGATTGGCGTCATGTAATCGTCGTAGCGATGAAATCGAAAGCGAGCATCCAATTGCTCGACCGCTGTCTCGGCCATCCGTTTCGCTTGATCCGACTCCGTCCACGGCGGAACGTAGCCGATCAATTTGGCAAGGTCAGGGGCGCGAACATCCAACTTCAGCCCCAGCTCCTCCTGGATCACCGCGCCACCACTAGGGCTGAGCGTCAAATGGATCTCGGTTTCTTGCTGGGCCAAAACTTGCAGCAATCGGACCGCATAGATCACTCCGCTAGCTCCCGTGATCGCTACGACGATGGGGCGACCACTCATGAGGAGGCCTCTGTTGGTTTCGTTCCTTCGTAAATCGTGGCAACGCCAAGCGTCAATGGTGTGAAGCGAACGTCGATCAGGCCAACTGCGGTCATTCGATCGGCTAGCGCTTGGCCATCGGGAAACTGACCGACTGATTCGGGCAAGTACTTGTAGGCGGACTTATCGTTGCGGGCAAACCACTGTCCAATCCTCGGCAAGACGTTGCGGAAGTAGTAGCCGTAAGCTTGCCTGAGTCCCCAAATCCGAGGATGAGAGAACTCGAGCACCATCACCTGACCACCAGGACGACATACCCGCGTCATTTCTCGCAAACCCTGATCGGTATCCGCGACGTTGCGGAGGCCAAACGCGACCGTGACGCATTGAAAGGTGTTCTCCGCGAAAGGCAGCTCTTGCGAATCGGCTTCCAGGAAATCGATCTCCGCCGTCGGCGTTCCTTCAGAGCGTTTATCGCGAGCGATCTCGAGCATCGCGTGACAGAAGTCGCTTCCAACCACGTCGACCGATTCCGGAGCATGCTTGGCGATCGAGATGGCCAGATCGCCCGTGCCGGTGCAGGTGTCCAAAATCGGCGCGTCGGGAGAGATCCGCAATCGCTTGACCGCTCGCCATCGCCAATAGCGGTCGACGTTCATCGACAGCAGATGATTCATCGCGTCGTACCGTGGTGCGATCTGACGAAACATCTCCTGGACCCGCGAATTGCTTTTATCTAGCTCTGGCGGCGATGTGGCTTCTGTTTCGTTTCCGGCCTGGGCGGGTCGCGGCTCCATCGTGGGCGTGCTCATGTTAAGTTACTTTCTGTTCTCGCTATTCTTTTCGATACACGACCCAAACTTGGATCCCGCCTCGATCGCCAGTGTAACAGTGGGATCGACGCAACCATATTGCACATGCGAACGCTGCTTTTTGACATCGACGGGACCCTTTTGCTGACCAACAGTGGGGGCAAGGGGGCATTGGATTTGGCCTTCATCGACGAGTTCGGTGTGACGGATGCTAAAACCGACATCCAATATGCTGGACGCACGGACCGCTCCATCCTGAGCGAGTTGCTCAAGCGAAATCAGTTGCCCGACGATGCCCACCATCGAGATCGTCTGCAGCAACGTTATCAAGGGTTTTTGCCGGAGGAATTGAAGCGTCGTGGAGGTCGCGTTTTGCCAGGAGTCGTGCCGCTTCTGAGCGAACTCTCGCAGCAGAACAATCTACTGTGTCTTGTCATGACCGGGAATTTGCAGCACACCGCAACACTAAAACTCGATCATTTCGGGTTGTCGCACTATTTTCGCGGAGTCTATGGCGGGGACCACGACAGCCACCGCGACGACTTGGCGAAGAGAACCGCTACTGAGATTGCCAGCGAACACGGGGAAGTCGCGACCCAGGATATGATTGTGATTGGCGATACGCCGGACGATGTGCGCTGTGGACATGCGATCGGTGCGAAGGTGCTGGCGGTGTGCACAGGAAGTTACGATCGGGAAACGCTGGAAAAGGAATCTCCGATGTCGGTTCACGACGATCTCTCGGACGTCCAGGCACTGCTTGGGTTACTCGCCCCTGTGGCATAGATCAATGATTCTTCATATCGACATGGACGCGTTCTACGCAGCGATCGAGCAGCGCGACAATCCGGAGCTGCGTGGGCGACCCGTCGTCGTTGGCGGATCCTCGGCGCGAGGCGTCGTTGCGGCAGCAAGCTACGAAGCTCGGCGGTTCGGTATTCATAGCGCGATGCCTGGTCGACAGGCGGCCAAGCTTTGCCCCGAAGCCGTTTTTCTGAAAGGCCGCGGCAGTCACTATGCGGACGTCGGACGACAAGTGCGTGAGATTTTCTTTCGGTTCACGCCAATCGTTCAACCGCTTTCCTTGGACGAGGCCTTCTTGGATGTTTCGGGATGTCGAAAACTCTACGGCGACGCGGCCACGATTGGTCGCATGATCAAACAAGCGATTCATGACGAGTTGCATTTGACGGCAAGTGTTGGCGTTGCCCCGCTGAAGTTCGTTGCGAAGATTGCCAGTGACTTGAACAAGCCCGACGGTTTTGTGGAAGTCGGCGCTGGCAACGTGATCGAGTTTCTTGATCCGCTTCCCGTTTCCAGATTGTGGGGTGTCGGCAAGGTTGGTCGCGAAAAGCTGCGTAAGCTGAACGTGCATCAAATTCGCGATCTACGAGTCCTGGAAAAGCGGCTCCTGAAAGAGAAGTTCGGGAGTTGGGGAGAGCATCTGTGGAACCTGTCCAACGGGATTGATGCCCGCCAGGTTGTCCCCGACCGATCCGCCAAATCGATCAGTCACGAACGCACTTTTGGAGACGACGTTTCGAACGAGGAAATGCTGCGTGCGGTGATCAGCTACTTGAGCGAACAGGTAGCACGACGACTTCGGCGCCATGGCCGACGTGCCAAGACGATCGGGATCAAGTACCGCCGAGAGGACTTCCAAACGTTCGCTCGCTCTCGGACTTTGCCGGACGCGACAGATTCGACGGACGAAATCTTTCGTGGGGCCGAGACACTTTTGGCCGAGATGAGGAAGAGCCAACCGCGGCCGGTACGCTTGATTGGCGTTTCGGTCGGATCGCTCACGGACAAAGACGCACCGGCTCAGATGTCTCTGTTTGACGAGCAGTCCGGGCAGGCTTCGCAGCGTGAAGTGGACAAGGTCGTGGACAGTTTGAGTGATCGTTTAGGCAGCAACGCCGTTTATCGGGCAACGAGCCACGATTGGCTCAATCGAAAGAGAACGTGAACGGCAAGACGGCCCCCTTCAACGATTCTGTGCCGTGTGCGATGATTCCCATGCAGAGGGGACACGGTCACTGGCCACGAGAAACGGCTGAGATTTTGTGAAC
>JBGCGI010000246.1:0-3696 GCA_045110715.1 Rubripirellula sp. | reverse complement strand
GAAGAACCAGCCGCAAGACGCAATCCATTGACCAACCCGATGAACATGAATCCAAGTGAAACGGCCTTTCGTTTGGCCACGCCGGAAGACCGCGACGAGATCCTTTCCGTCCACCGTGATGCTTTCGGTGAAGAAGGCGAGATCATCTCCTCGCTCGTAGCCGAGATGCTCGACGATCCAACGGCAGAACCAATCCATTCATTCGTTGCCAAGCAAGGCGATACGATCGTTGCACACGTGCTTTTCACAGCAGTGAGGATTGAAACACGTGAAGTGTCCGCACAGACACAAGCGCCCCTTGCGGGAACGTCCAAACAACAAAAGAGCGGACTCGGCACGAGGCTTGTCAACGAAGCACTTAACCAACTCGAATCGCAGGGCGTCGCCTTCGTCTTTGTCCTTGGCTACCCCGACTACTACTCGCGATTCGGCTTTGCACCGGCCGGCGTACAGGGCTTCGACGCTCCATATCCCATCTTGCCCAAGAATGCCGATGCATGGATGGTCAAGGAACTCAAGCCAGGAACGATGGAAAGCAATACAGGGACCGTCCGCGGCTGCACCGCTCTCGATCAACCTGAGTATTGGCAAGAATAGTGGCCGACTTATCGGATTTAGAACGAAGATTACTGAAGAAGGCCGTTTATGAGTGACACTAGAATCGACTTCAGCATTGGTGAGGATGCCGATTACATCGTGCTCGCAGATGCGGGTAAACAAGAGGCTCTCAAGGCGGTGCCAGACATGATCGCTGCAGGCCTGGACAACGATGCGTTCCTATTGCCGCTTCCAGAGGATGGCGGAATTTCCGGACGAGTCGTCGTTGGCGAATTGACCGACGAAGAGTCAAACAACTGGGTAGCAAGAGCCCAGCGGCAGCTCTACGTGCGAGAAAGCAAAGTAGTCATCGATGCCGGCGACTTTTTCGGTCGGGAGACTCCGAATGAATCCGACAACCACTTCATCTTAGAACTGGAACCGGGGCACTATCATCTCACTTGCCTCATTTACATCACAGAGAACATCGCCACGGATCTCTTCCGGAGGCACAAATTCTCGTACTTTGAGCTCTTTAGGAAAACGCACGCGGATCGAAAAGTTCCAGCTTGGCTGATCGAAGAAGCTCAATGCCGCGACAACGAAATCGATGAAGAATACTGCGAAACCATTTCAACTGATGAAATCGACGACGAGTGCGATGACGTTTTCGTTGGTGTTGTTTTTCATTTTCAGAAGGACATCGTTGTTGAAAACCCAACGAGCGTTTCCAAGACCGGAAAACTCAAATGGGAGAAACGCCCTCCGAAGAAGTTCCCACAACCACTGCGTCTACTGGGCGCTGCCTCGAACGCAACGAGAGCCAAGTCGAAAAAGACGATTGCATCAAAATTCGCGACAGCTTTCGCGAACGGAGATTTTGCGTCTGTTGCGGAGGATTGTTCACAGCACCTTGAGCCCGAGATTGAGGCATTCCTAGCGAAGATGCACCGCCAGGTCACGGATAAGATGGAGATACCTAAACGAAGGTATCTAGACGGAGAAAGTTACGACCGTGGCGAATGGATCGCCCGCTCGAAACTGCCACATTTCCTCGCCGACGTCGCGTCGTTGCAGAAACATGCTTTCGGAGGAAGCTTCGCTCTTCGATTCGAGGAGGAAAGAAAGCGACACGAAGTCTTCCGAGTGGAAATCAGCTTTGCATTCGTAAAAACAAGTCAGGGACTACGGGTCGCAGGGATCAAGATTCGGTGGGACGTTCCTAAGCCGCAAAAACGACGCAGGCCTTTAGTCGCCAAAGGACCTCCTTGTCCTGAATGCGGAGAAGCGTTGGCATCAGAGTTGGCGAAGCAGTGCATTCACTGCGGGGCGAGCTGGCATTGATTCTCCCGCCAACGTTTGGTCGCCGAGGCGAATCAGTCGTCAGCTAGCATTGGACTCAGGACTGGCTCTCTTCGCCAACGACACCCGTGTCTTCCTCTGCTGGATAGATGACGGGATCGGGCGGCATGTCGGGGTAATACTCGCCGGGATGACCGGGAGGCAGATTGTCCGGCGCGGAATAGCCGGGTGGGACGTGATACGGATGGTCAGGCGGCAGTCGCGGCCACGTGTGGATCGGTGGCGGCGCGACTATTTCTACGGGCTCTTCGGGTTCAGGCGGCCAGGGCCAATCGTCGGGCCACCAGTCGGGTCGTGATTGGGAACTCGAAGTGCTGTCATCGGTACTTGAACCCTCTGGCGGATCCGATTCGGGCGGAAGTGGTGGCGGTTCGCTTCCAGGTGGGTCAAAAGGTGGGATAAATGGTGACCAAGGAGGCGGCATATCGGGACGGCGCGGACGGAAGCTCATCGAAGCTCACTCCTTTGAGTTGGATCGGGATGATGAAAGGGTTCCCGCTTGCTTGGGCAGAGCCCGCATTGAGGAATTGCCTTTGAGCGAAGGAAGGCGACGAGTTCAGCATCGCTGCATTCGGAAGAGCAAGCTTGGTAGTGCCGGAACAATTGCCACTCGGGGACGTCTTCCAGCTTTAACCGCTGCTCAAGCTGGGACCAATAAGCGAGCGCTGGGCACTTCCAGAGTCGCCGTTTGAACAACTGCGTGCAGGTCTTCTGCATACAGATCTTGTATGCTGCGTTCGGTCTGGAATCGAACGGCATCGGCTTGCCATCTTCAATTCGGTACTGTCTCATCCACCCTTTGTGCGATTGCCGAATCTTGATCTGGATGCCGGGATACTCTTCGCGCCATCGCCAGACGGTTTGTTGGGCTTGGCGAAATTTGGTGAGGTATGCCTCGTGCGTCCCGTGTTGACTGACTTCCAAGCGGCAATCGACCTCAACGAGCGTTTTGGGCAAATCGAGATGGCGATCGAAGAAGAAGCCGTTTGTGACGAGCATCAGGCTCGAGTGTGGCCAGCATTCGCGGGCCAAAAAAAGATGCTCAATCAAATTGGGATTCAAAAGCGGTTCACCACCAAGCAACGCAAAACACTTCGGCAAAATACGCTGATTCCAAGCTTCGTATTCAACCTTCGCTTCGGCTGGCGTGGGCATCGCTCCAGCCAAACGAAAGTTGCTGTAATGGCTGCACTGTTGGCATGACAAATTGCAGCCGTGCGCGAGGTGGTACTCCAGGGCGGGCAGTTCGATCATCGCCAGATCACCTTCTCCAATCCGTGCTTCTCGAGGCCGCGTTTCAGAAACTGCGGTCGATGACGTTGGTAACCGGGCAGATCGACGTGCTCGTGCTTGAAAGAATGGTCAACATCTACCGCGACATTTACGCCGGCCAGTTTGCATCGCCAGAAGAAATCCCAGTGCTCCTCGACTTTGAGTTCCTCATCCCAGCGGATCGCCTGCAGGATGTCTCGATAGGCCACAAAGCAATTGCCGACGTAATGGCACCATCGAATTGAACCGCGTTGTTTCAGCGAACCGCGATAGATTCGCAATCGTGTTCCGTTGCTACGCAGCAACCGAGGTCGCTCGCCGTTATTGCTAAGTGCAGCCAGCAGGTCGATGTCGTGGTTCCGATTCAGCTTGTCGACCAACTCAGGCAAGCGAGTCCGAGCGGTCACCAAATGATCGTCGTCCGTGAAGACAACAATCGGCGAGTCACCAAAGTTGAGCAAGCGATTGCGACCAGTAGATAAGCCGATGTCGTACTCGGTTTCGATCAGCTCATCGACCATATCC
>JBGCGI010000245.1:0-46515 GCA_045110715.1 Rubripirellula sp. | reverse complement strand
GCGAGATTCCGATGCCATGTCCAACTTCGTGCGCCAGCACGTTGTGCAAAGCTGTGTTGAGCCCGTTCGCTCCATCGGAATTGTTGGAATAAAAGTTGTCTGCTGTATCGATGACCATGTCACCGTCAGATCCATTGAGTCCGGATCCGTTGGGGAAATAGTTGAACGCCAAGACTCCTGAGTTGCCGTCGATCAACCGCCCACCGATCCGCATGTCAGCCCGTACCCCAAGCGCACCGACGCTTGCATTGGCGGCGAGATCCGCACCGTCGTCGGCCGTCTCATACACGAACTCTAAGCCGGTCGAATCACCCCAGGCGCGATAGACGTTTTCAAAGAGATGGAACCAAGGCTTGTCCGACACCAATCCGATTGCGGCGCCGCCATAGATTCCGTCCATGAACGAAACCACATCACTGATTCCAGTCACGGTGTTCGTGTTCGGATCAACAATGCTGGTACCGTCGGGAACGATGCCCCAAGTCAATGTCGCAATATCGCCCTGCGCATTACCTGCTCCCAGAGCTGTATTGGACCATCGCGATCCCGCCAGAATCGGAGAAGTCCCCTGGGGAACGTTCGCTCCACTATTGCCGGCCAAATGCGTGCGCGACTCCCACTGATCGATCACTTCCTGAGGCGTGCCAGGTGTGAAAAGTGCGTGCGGCTCAACGCCCAGCTCCGCCGCAAGCAGTTCTCGTCGCTCAAGCGATTCAAGTTTCAAACGGCGCTGATCAAGCTTTTGACGGCGTTTTTCGAGACGTTGACGTTGCGATTTCGCAGTTGGTCGAATCTGGACCATAGGTAACGAAGCTCTTGATGAAGAACAAATAAGGAATGCTAAGCGCGCATGAATAGCGGGCAACAGCGGCACCGGAGCGCACGCTAGCTAGAGGAAAAGGGTAATTCGTCCCTCCAAAAATTGCAAAAGCCACTAATTGCGGACGAACGGGCACTGGAGGTCGTTCTGACGCTCCTGGCAATCTCTCCCAGACAGGCCTCCGCAAGACTCGGAGGAGCTGATGAATGAGCGACACCAAACGAAGGATCGATAAAACGAGCCGACGAAAACCGAGATTTGGACGATACTTCATCCTCCCCGCCAGCATCCCGTTTCTCCCTCAATTGGATTTCTATGTAGACTTAATTGCCTTAGATGCCGCGGCGTGAAACTAGTTCCCACCCTTGTGCGTCATTTTTTTGGCTCTTGGACAGTTTTCCTAAGTGGGGGGGCGGCTGGTCAGATTCGAGACAACGAAACCAGCTCGGAGCAGAGATTCAGCCGACAATTTCAGCTTCGTCTCTCCCACGATTGCCCGGCCTTCCTGGGACTGAACTGCCCTGACTTGCCTGCTCCAGGGAGCCCACGCTCTCGCTTCGGGTTAGGATTTGTTCCCAGCAGAACGCTACCTCCCACCAACCTCTGTCCCACCTGGATTCTTTCCATGCGAAGCATCGTCTTCATCGCAATCTGCTGTGCTGCTCCGATCCTGCTCGCCCAAGAAGCCGAACTCTCGCGAGCTGGCAACGAGAAAGTTGCCGAGATCATGAAGACTTTCGGCGGAAGAGGCGTGATGGCCGATGACTCAGAGCCGACTCCAGCGGCAGAATCCGTGAAGCAGTTTCAAGTTCGAGACGGATTTGAAGTTCAGCTGGTCGCCGCCGAGCCAACGGTATCGCAGCCCTTGTTTCTGTCATGGGACTCCCGCGGCCGAATGTGGGTCATCCAGTATCGCCAGTACCAGTATCCCGCCGGACTGAAAGTTATCCGCTTTGACCAACATTTACGGGCGGTGTTCGACAAAGTCCCCGACCCACCGCCTCATGGAACCCCCGGCCTGGACAAGATCTCGGTGCACGAAGACACCGATGGTGATGGCATTTACGATTCCCACAAAGACGTCATCACAGGCTTGAACATCGCCTCCTCCGTTCAGGTCGGCAATGGTTCAATCTGGGTGCTCAACCCTCCCTATTTGCTGCGTTACCCCGATGCGAATGGTGACGACATCCCCGATGCTGATCCAGAAGTCCACCTCTCAGGCTTTGGGCTCCAAGACACACATTCGGTTGCCAACAGCTTGCTGTGGGGACCCGATGGCTGGCTGTACGGAAGCAATGGCAGCACCACCGTCGGCGACGTCAGCTCCGAAGTCACCAAAGGTGTTCGATTCCAGGGCCAATGCGTTTGGAGATATCACCCGCAGACGAAAGTGTTCGAGATCTACGCGGAAGGGGGAGGCAACACGTTCAGTTTGGATATCGACTCCAAAGGGCGAGTCTTCACCGGTACCAATGGCGGGAAGACTCGTGGATTCTACTTTCCGCAGGGCAGTTACTCGAACAAGAATTGGGGCAAGCATGGCCCGCTTTCGAACCCCTATGCGTTTGGATTCTTTCAGTGCATGAAACTGGAAGGCGACGAGCGCAGGTTTGCACAGGCGTTCACGATTTATGAAGGCGGTCTGTTCTCTCCTGAGCATGAGGGATCGATCATTGCACCCAATGCCTTGCACAACTTAGTCTGGCTCAGCAAACGGATTCCCGAGGGATCCACCTATCGAACCGTCGACGGCACCAACTTGATCGATAGCCCAGACCGATGGTTTCGCCCCGTTTATGCGGGCGTTGGCCCCGACGGATCCGCCTACATCGCGGATTGGTATGACACCCGTCTCAGTCACGTCAGCCCCGTCGATGATTGGCACAAAGACAGCGGCCGGGTCTACCGCGTCGTTCCCCGCGGCACCAACCCGACCTACAACGAAGGCGATTTGGCAAAGCTCTCGAGCGATTCACTCCTGGCCAAGTTCCAGCATCCCAACAAATGGGTCCGCCGACGGGCCATGCTCGAATTGGGATGGCGAAACGACAAGTCTGTCACGACCGCGCTGGTCAAACTGGTCGATGCTGGATCGCTGGAGTCACTGTGGGCCCTGAACCTGATGGACGAGCTGTCCTCGCAGCGAGCCGGTGAGTGGCTGACTCACGAGGACCCACACATCCGCCGCTGGGTGATTCGCTTGCTGGGCGATCGACACGTGAGCCATCCCAAACTCGCGGAACTCGCGTCCGACGAAGATGTCCAGGTTCGCAGCCAACTCGCCTCCACCGCTCAGCGTCTGACCGCCAACGAAGCGATGCCCATCATCGGCGAACTTCTCAAACGCGATGAAGATCTCAGCGATCTGCACATGCCATTGATGAACTGGTGGGCGTTGGAGGCACATGCCGATCACTGGGAACCGATCGCTGCAATGTTGGCAGACCCCAGCGTTTGGCGATCTGCGATGTTCGAACAGCATCTGGCGAGTCGATTGATGCAGCGATACGCGGCCGCCGGAACACCCGCCGATCTGGCCAATTGCGCAGCGCTCCTGAACCTTGCTCCCGACGATGCGGCTCGCAGCAAGTTGATGCTGGGAATGAACAAAGCGTTTCAGGGCAGATCCCTGCCACCGCTTCCGGACGCACTCGCGACCGCTCTGCAAGACTATCAATCCAAACTTGGTGACTCGGGTCTGATCCTGGGTATTCGGCAAGGGCAGCAGGAAGCAATCACCAAAGGCGTCCAAGCCCTGAAGAGAACGTCGACTGACCTGGGCATTCAGATCGAATTGGCAAAAGCGTTTGGCGAAGTCAACTCACCTGATTCTGTCAAAACACTGATCTCGTTAGCAACCGGCCGTTCCACCAGCGAACCGTCCCTGCAGCGCGTCGCGATGCAGTCACTGGCCAAGTACGACGACGCCTCCATTCCCACATCGCTGATCGCCGCGTTCGGCAGCAAGATTTCTGGGGAGCACAGCCTGCGTTCAACCGCTTGCCGAACCCTGGCCAGCCGACCAGCCTGGGCGACGGTGCTACTGAAAGAGCTGAATGAATGGCGAGTCCGGCGAGACCAGGTTCCACCCGATGTCGTACAACAACTCCGTACCTACCAAGATCCAGCGATCGCCTCGCAGGTTGACGCCGCTTTTGGCAAAGCAATCGACGTTTCCAAACCCGAGCAGGCGGCCGTCTACCATCGCCTCAAAACTCTCTTGGCGGCCAAACCCGGCAACGCCGAGTCCGGAAAACTGCACTTCACAAAACGATGTGCCAATTGCCATCAGCTCTTCGGAGAGGGCAAAAAAGTCGGTCCTCCACTCGATGGCTATGAACGCGGCAACGTCAACTTTTGGCTCAACGGAATCGTCGACCCAGCTCTCGAAATCCGTGAAGGCTTTCAATCGTATTTGGTTTTGACCGTTGACGGTCGCGCCTTGAATGGGATGATTGCTGCCCAAGACCCACAAACGGTGACGCTACGAAACGCGGACAATCAGTTGTCCGTGATCAGCCGCGAAGACATCGAGCAACTCAAAGCCCTCAGCACTTCCCTGATGCCAACCGACGTCTTGAAAGAGATGAGCGACGACGAACTAAGAGATCTTTTTGCCTACTTATCGCTTGGAGCGAGTAAATGAATAACCGACGTAGTTTTCTGATGACCGCCGCAGGCTTGGCACTCGCGCCCACGCTTGCCTCCAAACGGACCCTGGCAGACGAAGCAAAGAAAACGAAGCACACTCTTTGCGTGTTTACCAAACCATTCAACTCACTGTCCTTTGACGAGCTCGCTGACAAAATCGCCGAACTTGGCTTCGATGGAATCGAAGCACCCGTGCGAAAAGGCGGACACGTAGAACCGGAACAAGTAGAAGACCGCCTTCCCGAGTTGGTCGAAGCGCTCGCCAAACGGAACTTGGAAATCACGGTCCTCACTTCGGACATCAACGATCCGAACGATCCGTTGACAAAACGTGTCTTGCGCACGGCCGCCACGCTGGGAATCCAACGTTATCGGATGAAGTACTTCAAGTACGACCTGGATCTACCAGTGATCAGTCAAATTCACGAATGGAAGCCGCAGCTGAAGGACCTTGCCGCGATCAACCATGACTTTGGCATTCGAGGTCTGTACCAAAACCATGCTGGTCGCAACTACATGGGCGCCGCACTTTGGGATGCCAAGATCGCCTTGGAAGGCATCCCTGTCCAAGACATTGCAGTCGCTTACGACATCCGACATGCAACCGCCGAAGCCGGCATGAGCTGGCCCGTCACCTTCAATATGATTCAACCGCTAATCGACACGATCTACATCAAAGACTTTGAATGGGGCGAAAAAAAGCCAACGAACGTGCCGCTAGGAGAAGGACGCGTTGAATCCAACTTCTTCAAGATGCTGAAAGAGTCCGGTTTCGATGGACCGATTTCTCTGCACGAAGAGTATCTCGATCACAAGCAGCCCGAATTGGTGCCCGACCACCTCGCAGCAATCAAGAAAGACCTGGACGTGCTCCGCAGCTGGCTGTGATGCCCCTTGGCTTGGCTTCTTCACGATCAATGCGTTGCTCAAGCCCCAGCTCGGATGCGGCAATCATGCTGGTTGCTCCTCGGCTTTGTCTTGCAAGACTCGTTCGGGAACTGAAATTTTGCGGTACCGGAAGACTCGGAACAGCAACACCAGATTGACCAACGTGATACAGACTCCGACTAATAAAATCTTGAAGGCGAGAACAGGGTCGTAGCGATTCTCAAACGCTTCGATCAGCGTCCAACCCCAATTGATCGCTTCCAGCTGCGTGTAGTTAAAGGGCGCCGATCCGGTTGCCATCACCGTCAAGATGATCGGCGTGATGGCGGCCAGCAGCATCACGACCAGCATCGTGACGACGGAAACCGCTAACGATGATCCTAGCCGACGCAGAATCGGCATCGAAATCAAGCGAGTCAGGCCAAGGTAACTCATCAGGTAGCCGATCGCGATCATCGCAAAGGTGAGACATGGGGTGAGCGGCCGGCGGTCAACCTGAGTCAGTTGACCAAACAGCCCCAAGCCGGCTATCGCAACCGTTCCCGTACAAACCGAAAACACATACCCGGTCGCTGGCCCCGGGTTGAACCAGGTCAAAAGCGATCGCCCCGCGAACGTGCTCGGCAAAGAACGTTGCACACGCGGACTCAGCTCAGAGGACTCACTGAGCATCAAGGTCCCCATCACCAACCAGTACCCGCCCAGCACCATCATGCCGAAGTTGATCGGTTCAAAATCGTCGTACCAAAGCGCCAGGTGAGCGATCGTTGCCATCCAAAGCAACTGCTGCGCAAACATGCACCATCGCAGGCCAGTCGATCGATTTTCTGTGACCGGAGCGATTCTCGCCGCAGCGGCTTTGACAAACACCACAACGCACGACAGCCCAATGATGATAAAAACCAGTGTGAACATGACCGAATCCATATCCGATCCCATCCGGTACTGAAGCAACCCTTCCACGCAAAATGCGAAGCAAATCAATTCGGCGAAAAAAATCACCGCCAGCACACCCAGCATCGATAGCGTTTGGATCGCGCGGTTCTGCCCCAAGGTCGCCAACATCAATGCGAACGAAGTGATGATCAGCGCGGTGAAGAAGACAATCGCCACCACCTCTGCGATCGTGACCAAGTTGACACCACGCAGCAGATAAGAAAACGCGATGCACGGCACAATGGCTGCGAAGTAAACCAACATTTGCAGCATCGCGCTATTCAATTTCCCCATCACAATGCGCATCGAGGACAACTTCGTGATTACCAACATCTCGAAAGTGTCGTCTTCAATCTCAGCAGCCAACGAGCGATGCGCGGCGAGCGGGACCATTCCGATCAGCGGAATCGCCAACACCAAGTAGTAGCCCGTCATCAGGTCCGCACCGGTCGGTACGAAGTAAACGTCAGGCGCATTGGAGACGACGCCCACAATCGTCCAAAAGCAGGAAGCGGCCAGCAGGCAGAAAAACGTGATCAGAAACTGACGACTCTTCAGCGACTGTCGTGCTTCTTTGATCAGAATCGGATTGAGCCAATCGGCAACGCGTTGGCCCAATCGATCAATCGTTCCCCAAAAACCGGGTTCTTCAGCATCAACCGCCAGCGGATGATACTCGAACTCTTCGTTCTGCCCGCCAAGCGTCAATGGTTCGCCGGAGCTATCGTTGATGAAATCGCTCACTGGACCCGCCCCTCGGTGATCTGCAGGAACACGTCTTCCAGTGATTCGTCGTGAGCACGAAACTCGAGCAATTCAACCCGTCCATTGACCAGCGCGTGCAGTACGCGGACTTGCTCGTCATCGCCACCATTGATGGCGAATCGAACAAAGCAGCCTTCGTCGGTCAAATCTTGAATCGAATCCAACCCCGCCAAAACCTGCACCGCTGGACCAGGATCCCCTTTGACGCGGACAACGATATTGCGCGTACGACTGAGAGTCTGGCGAATCTCGTCAACGGACCCCGTCGCCAGCAGCTTTCCTTGTTCCAGAATGCCAACTCGGTCACACATTTCGGCCAGTTCGGTCAGGATGTGACTGCTGATCAAAATGGTTTTGTTTTCCGCAGCCAGCGAGCGAATGATGCGACGCAGTTCGATTCGAGCGCGGGGATCAAGTCCCGCTGCAGGTTCATCCAAAATCAAAACTGCTGGATCGTGAATCAGCGCGCGTCCCAAACACAATCGCTGCCGCATGCCCTTGCTGAGGCCTCGGATCGGCTTGTGGGCCAGGGAACGCAAACCTGTAAAGTCCATCACCCAGCGGAGACGTTTGGTGCGTTCACGCCCGATCAACCCGTGCGACCGTGCGAAAAAGTCCAAGTACTCGGCGCAGTTGGTATCGGGATACGTACCAAAACTGTCTGGCATGAACCCCAAACGAGAACGAACACGATCGGGATCGTTGACCGAGGAAAGTCCTTCCACAAAAGCTTCCCCTGAAGTTGGCAAACCCAACGTCGCCAAGATCCGCATGCTGGTTGTCTTGCCAGCACCGTTGGGCCCGATGTATCCAAACACACTTCCGCGCGGCACCTCAAAGGAAACATGATCGACTGCCCTGGTCAAACCAAAGTCACGCCGCAGATTGCGCAGTTCGATCGCAGGCCCATTCCAAGACGATCCGATACCACTGTGCTCAGCGTCGAAAACAGAGTCAATCAAGGGATTCTCCCCATCAGCACCTGAAAGCTGTTTAGCAAGACTGCGTCCTCCACTCCGATCCGCTCTTTGCTCGTTTCAGCCAAACCAACAAACGAGCCTGCGGGCAATTGCTTGGACCATTGATCCAATCGAGCTTCTAACAGGCTGACTTGCACACCCGTGGTGACGCCTCCCCAGTTTCGAAAATTGTTCCTCAACATCGGCACGGCTTCCAACGGTGGCAAGACGCGACGATCCAAGATTTCGGCGAGTTCTTTCTTGGAAGCAGGCCGAAGCGAAGCAGTTCCGTTTGCATCGACCTCCTCCGCTTTCCAGTAAACCCCGTCACCATCACAGACCAACAACGGTTGAATTGAGAAAGGGAAGTGACTCGTCACCTCGCCCGTCTCACCTTCCGCATTCCAAGTGAACTGCAATGTCTGCTGCATTGGATTCGGCCGGGTTGTCAAGTACTGCACTTGGTCACGTGGGGGAAGAAACCCACCAGTAAGCAACTGGCTGCCTTGGCTGGCCACGTAGGTCCCATCGCGACCCGATCGTCGACCACGATAGTAGCGGTCGTGCGCCGGTGTGTTACGAACGGGAAAAACGGCGGTGTCGTCGGTCACCTCGATGCCGCTACTTGCTCCCAAAACGGCATAGTAGGTTTGTCGCGACTGCGTGACCGAATACTGATTCGTGGAGTCGACCCAAGTCAATTGCCGTGCGCGAACCTTGGTCCGCACGCCATCTGCACTCAACGCATAGGCAAACAGGCTGGCGGTCACGATCAAGGCTAGGCAGGGCGCGACAAAGTAAAGCAGATAGAGCCGCTCACGTTTGCGAAAGAAAAAGTAGCACAGTGGGCCAACCAAAATTGCAAACAGCGTGTTCAGCACCACAAACGATTTGACCGGCGGTTGGCCGACCGACGGAATCAACCACATCCAGTAGTTGTCGTTGCCACGCGGAACGTCGACGCCCATTCGCTGAGGCCAGTGAAGCTGTCCCGGTTCGTGCAATTGAATCACGGAATACCAGAACTGGAAAGAACCGGGAAACGGATCTTCATCGGCGATTGAAACCACCGTTCCCAGCCCGAAAGATCCAATCCGAATTTGAGCGGCGATCTCGTTCTTCGGCGAAGTTGCTGCAAAAGGGTGCTGTTTGTTGCGAAGCTTCTTAAAGATGTCCGCACGTTTCGAAAGCTCGCTATTCTGATCGAATCCGTACTGAGAGGATTGCTTGCGAGTTCCATTCCAAGCTTCGTACATCAAATCAGTGGTGTCGTTCAACTGGTTTAAATTCAGGAACGCGTTCACCTGCGCCGGCCCCAAGATTTTGTTTGGCTTGGGTGGTCCCAGCAAAAGCCGCGACTCAAAATCTCCTCGTTTCGATCCAGTGCTGGCAGCAGTGATCCAAAGGTTGCCGCCAGCCGCCAACCAATCGATCAGTTCCACGAACTTCTCCGGCTGCTCACGCTCGATCCGCTGCAAAACCGGAGCGGCGACGATGATCACATCAAGCTGCGTGTAGCCCAACCACAACGAGTGCAATCGGGATTCGTCGATCGGACGAAATTGAACGAAGGCCGGTTGGACTCGTTTCATCCGTTTCACTGCAACGTTGTGAGCGAGCCGTTTGACACCAACATCCTCAGGAATCGGGCCATCTCCAAGCACGGTCACCAACGTTCGAACATCCGGACATTTCTTCCAAGCAGCGTCTTGCACATTCGCATCGCGAGGCTGAAGCACCCCAACGGTCACCTTCTGCTGTGCAAAGCGAGAACGCAGTCCATTGGCAAGCGAGAAGTTACGTTTCGAGGTTTCGATCGAACGCCCATCCTCAAACAATTCGATGTTGACATTCTCCCAGGAAAAATAGTGGGGAACGAAAGATGGAATCTCCGTTGGCCCAGCCCCCTCGGGAAGCATCACCTTGCATCGAAATTGATAGTCCAAGTCCGTTCGAGAATAGTTCTTGGGGGAAACGGTGACCTGGATGTGCCGGTCATAGGTGAACGCCTTTCCCAGTGGCGCGAACTTCAAATAGATCGGTTGGTAACCGTTGTTGGCAACGGCCTCCATCTTCAAGTTCATCACGAACCCCGCCACACCGGGCTTGGCGGGGGCTCGACCGATGTCGATCGTTTCTGCCTCGCAAACCGCGAGCATGCCTAGGAAGATCAGTAGCGACACGACACCCCGGCGGCAATTCATGCTACTCGTCTCGATCGGCAGCAGAAGAATCCAACGCGCGGACGATCGGATCGGTCGTCGCAGAGAACAAATTGGCGATCAAGAACAGGAGGCCATAGGCAAGGAACGAGGCAAAGATCGTTTGAATCATCATCGAGAGGATTTTTGCCCAGGCCGCATCTCCGACGGCGGCCTGCCGGAAGACAACCATCACGATCGCGCTGGCGACCATCATGGCCATCATGAATCGAATCGAAGTCTGCGGAAGCAATCGCTCCCGCAGTGGTTTCGAATCGGTGCTCGGAGTGGGTTCAGTCATGGAGTTCCAGTCGGCGTAACGCAGCCACTCATGCGTGGCTTTCCGAAAAGACTGCCGACTTACTCGAGGCTGCCCAGACGAATGTCCTTGAACTCCGCCCACATCGGTTTGCCCGCGTGCAACTGCAACGCAATCACACCTTCGCGAAGTGCCAGGTCAGGATGATTGTCAGTGAAATCCAAAACCAGCTTACCATTGAGGTAATGCTGGATGTGGTTGCCTTTGGCACGAATGATCACATCGTTCCAACCATCCACTTTCATCAACGCTTTAAATCCCGCTGCATCAATCAGGTCACTGTGAATGACCTTCTTTCCATCCGCATCCCAAGTCGCTTTCTGACCAACGAGACAAATCCGTCCACGTTTTCCACCTTCGTCGTAGATAAAACTGGGAACATTCGGAAACGTGTCCTCATTGCGTAGCTCGTGCTGGTATCCCCGAACGACCCACTTGTTGCGAACTTTGCGTTCGGTGATGTGCTTGGATCGATACTGAATACCTGAGTTATTGCTGGCGGTGCAGCGAAAGGAAAGCCTGAGGTCAAAGTCTTTCACTTTGTCTTTCCAGATCAGAAATGTATTGCCATTCGCTGCGTTCTCAGGGGTCGTCTCGCCATGGATGACACCGTCGCGAACCGACCACTTGCTTGAGTCGCCATTCCAATCCGAGAGATCAGAACCATTGAAGAGAACTTGCATCTCAGCTGGCTCTGCTGGCACCGACTTGGCTGCATCGTCGGCCGTTAGGCCTGTGGCACCGATGGCAAGCATGAAGACCGTCGTAAGCAAGGTAAAAAATCGCACCATGAAAGGCTCCGAAAGAACTTTGTGAGTTGGGTTAGTTTGTCGAATCGATTGACGACAAGTATGACCCAACGGAGCCAGTAACTCAAACGCCCCGACGAGCCGTGTCTGGGCAACTCATCGTCACCATTGGGATCCCCCGGCGTGATCAGGGATCACGACGAAGATCACCGGCAAACTTGGATCGCTTGTCAGCAAAATACTGCCGCCAAGCCCGCTCGTCATACCCATAGTCGGCCTCGGTCTCGACCGTCTTCAAGAGCGTCAACACGGCCGGATTCATCAGCTTTCGCTCAATTCGCGTTGGCTTTCCGCCCTGCGACATTCCCGAACTTCCCTGGTCCCCAAAGCCAGCATTCATGCCGGCCGGAGGCGGGCCGATTTCAATGTGCGTGGTCACCAACGCATGAACGTAAGTCAACGCCAACTCGGGATCCGGAAACCATGTCAACGCTCGGGCTGCTCGGTTGATCGTTTTATTGTCCGTCGGTGGCTTCAACAGCGGCAAATACGTCGCCACCGCGGAACTCGAGCCATACTCCACGAGAGAGTCGAGCGCCGCCTCGCGAATCGTCTCGTCGTTCTCGGCAATCCCTGCCAGCACGAGTGCCTGGACGGACGGAGAATTGCGAAAGCTCCCCAGCAAGCGAACCCAAAGCAAACGCAAAGACTGCGGCTGATTGCCCTGTTCACGAGAGAACTTCAGTTGAAACGCGATCGCCGAGGCTGCCAGCGGATCTTTGATCGCCTTCAAGCTGGCCATCGAATCTTGGATACGCTTGATGTCCCTTTTCGACTGGCCACCTCGAAGCACATTCTTCGTGAGCAGTGCGACTTCTCGCCTCCATTTCTTGACATCCACATCAGTCAAATCGGCAGACTCTTCCAACGCGACCAGTTCTGGTAACTCCCATCCGCTGCCAGTCTTGATCATGCCACGGTCACGCATCAACTCAGACGTCAGCACCCAATCTCCTTTTTCCTTTTTGTAGCCCAAAGAGGCACGCGCATTCGCATGATCGGGATCCAGCGCGATCGCTCGCTCCATGTGATAACGCTTGTAGTGCTGGCTATCACCCGGGACGTTCCTGCGGCCTTTCTCGTCCTTGCTGACGCACCAGATGCCCAGCTTGTAGTGCAGCTCTGCATCCGTATTTCCGACCTTCGCTACCATTTGGCGATAGGCGGCAAGCTGATCCGAGTCGATGACGCGTAGGACACGACTCTTGCCGCGCACGGCAACCTGAATCTCATCATCAACCGTGATGATCGTCGCTCCAGCTTTGCGCTGAACGACACCCTCCAAATTCCCGCCGCCGGAAATCTCAATCGTGTCCGCGCGAACAACGGCAATCGGAGATAGCAAAAGCGCTGCAATCAAGAGTGGGCGATTCATGGATCAACCATTGTGTTGAATTAGCCGAAGAACAGAGAGGGATCGGCTCCTGATCACGAAGCTGTCCATCTGAGTCCTCATTTTAACCGCATTCGTGGGTTCTGGCTTGTCAAAACCGCGCGTCTGCCCGGGGGAACGGCCTCGGAGAGCAGATTGAGCCCAGAATCGTTCAACCGAACCTTTGTGGCGGACCGATAGTCATACTTGACTATATTGATCATGTTTGTAACCTATCTGCAGAGTTTCCCACGTTTTCAACGTTTTTCACTATGTCAGCTCAACTCAACTTGATGAATTCAGAAGGCGATTCGGGCCGCGAAAGTGGCGAGCCGAACAAAAAACCGAAGCCACCTCTGCAGGTATTCTCGATCGAATCCAACGAGCCCCGGGGTGCTCTGGCCGCGGATCCGCCGTTGGACCCCAATGACGATTTTCTCGCCGAGCTGGAACGAGACAGTTTGTCGCTGGAGAAAGCGACCCCGCAAGAGATTCTTGGCTGGGCAGTCGATCGGTTTGCTCCGCTATTCACGATGGCGACGGCATTCGGCCCCGAGGGCATGACGATCATTCACATGCTGTCCGAGATCGCACCAGAGACGCCAATTTTCAATCTGGAAACCGGTTATCAGTTTGCCGAAACACTGGAACTGCGTGAGCGAGTGAAACAGAGGTATGGGATTGAAGTCGAGTTCAAGTATCCCGAACTATCGGTGGAGGAGTATGAGGCTGCCAATGGTGGGCCAGTCTACAAAACGAATCCAAACCAGTGCTGCTTCGATAGAAAACTAAGCGTGCTGCACGATGCTGCTCGTGGTCAACATGCTTGGGCGAGTGCGATTCGTCGGGACCAGAGCCCGGACCGCGCGAAGGCGCCGATCGTAGGCTGGGATCGCAAGTTCCAACTCGTCAAAATCAGCCCTCTGGCAAATTGGACGAAGAAGGAAGTTTGGAATCTGATCAGCAATGAAAAGATTCCATACAACCCACTGCACGATCAAGGTTTCCCCAGCGTCGGCTGCCAGCCATGCACCCGCAGCGTCTCTCTTGGCGAAGACGAGCGATCGGGCCGTTGGAGTGGATTTCAAAAGACCGAATGCGGTCTGCACTCCTCATGAGCCGAGGAATCCTGCGATGGTAATTTCCGCCCGTGTTCACTACGCGGCTTTGGCGATGTTGGAATTGGCGATTCGCCGTGACGATGCGAGTCCAGTTGCGATTCGCGAAATCACCGATCGGCATGGCGTCCCTGGCCCGTTCTTGGTGCAAATTCTGCGCACCCTCCGAGCGGCTGGATGGGTGCAGAGCACTCGCGGAAGCCAAGGTGGTTATCGAATTTCCGTTGACCCCACGAAACTGACATTGCTGGATATCGCTGAAGCGGTGGGCTGCCAAGAATCGGGCCACCGCAGCGACGGCAATGCATCGCCCGGAGACGAACTGCTGAGCGAATACTGGGACGAGGCTGCTGAGGCTTCTCGGAAAATCCTCAGTTTGGTTCGATTGAGCGACCTGGTCGAACGCTGCCAACATGGTGATGCGGCTATGTTTTACATCTAGCCCTTGGCAAGGGTTTCGACACGATTGGGCAGCCATCACGTCCTCCGCCCCCTGTCCCGATTCACCCAAAAAAGTACTTCAGAAGAACCCCGTTGCGTGGCATCGGGCCCGTGGATCGGATATCCTTCGTCGATGGAATTCGCCGGTTCGCATACCGAATACGGCGATTTCAACCTTCAATATCAATCCAAGTCGTGTCGAGAGAATCACCCCATGTCGAAAAAACTCATTGCTCTGATGACGAGCACCCTTGCTTTGGCCTGCTTCGTCGCTGTCCCTACATTGGCCGATGAAGATGACGCCAAGCCCAAGCACACCATCAAGGAAGTGATGAAAAAGGCACTGAAGGGCCCATTGCTGAAGAAAGTCGCATCCGGCGAAGCATCGGATGAGGAGAAGAAAGAACTTCACGCGATGATGGTTTCCCTCAGCAAGAACACCCCCAAGAAAGGTGAAGCAGATAGCTGGAAGAAACTGACTTCAGCGTTGGTCAAAGCAAGCACCGCAGCGGTTGAAGGCGATGCGAAAGCAGGCGGAGCGCTCAAGAAAGCTGCCAACTGCAAAGCTTGCCATAGCGGGCACAAGTAGGCTCCAACGACTTTCAATCTAGAACCACTCTGTTTGTAAAACAGAGTGTCGATCGAAACCCTGAACGATTCAGTTCGGGGTTTCGTTTTGCGCCAACGAACGTTTACGTCGACCACCTCTTTCACGTGCCACTATGCGAACGCCATTTCAGCGAATTCGGCTTGGTGGATTCGCGTTGGTGGTTGTGGTTGTGGTCGCTGTGGCTGGCTACCACTTTCTTGGTGACTACTCGTGGTCCGATGCCGTTTGGATGGTCGTGATCACGATCTCCACGGTCGGGTTCAGCGAACGCTCTGAACTTCCAATCCAAATTCAAGCCCTCACGATCGCCGTCATCGTGTTTGGCATCTCGGCTTCTGTTTACACCTTCAGCGGCCTCTTTCAACTCATCCTCGAAGGAGAATTGGAACATGTACTGGGACGACGTCGCATGACAAAAGAAATCCAAGCCCTCTCGGGTCACACGATCATCTGTGGATTCGGAAGAATGGGCCAGGAGCTGGCGAATGAACTGACTCCACTGCGTCAACAGATCGTGATCATCGACAACGATGCCGAGGCAGTTGCCGAAGCGCAAGAAGCCGGCTTGCTTTGCATCCAAGGAGACGCTTCGGAAGAACAAACGTTGGAAGAGGCGGGCATTCAGCGTGCATCCTCCTTGGTCAGTACATTTCCCAACGACGCGGAAAGCGTGTTCATCTCTCTCACCGCTCGCGAACTGAACTCCGAACTGCGGATCATCGCCAGAGCGGAGCGAAGCAGTACCGAGAAAAAGCTGCGTCAAGCAGGTGCCAACCAAATTGTGATGCCGACGCTGGTGGGTGCACGGCAAATGGGCCGGATGATCACCCGTCCGTCCACCGCTCATCTGATCAACCTCGTCGACGAAGGGAACAACCGTGCGTTCGATTTGGACGAACTCCTGGTCAGTCCGAATAGTTTGCTGATCGGCAAAACCGTCCAGCAAACCGAAGCCCACCGCAAGCACAAACTTCTGGTCGTCGCGATCAAGAAGCCTGATGGCGAACTAAAATTCAACCCCGATGCATCCGAGACATTTGCCGAGCACGACATTTTGATGCTCCTTGGCCACGGCGACGACATCACCCGCTTTCAACAAGAGTTCGGCAACTGATCCTCGCCACGACCGCACGAAACAGAACCACATTCGCTTGCTCCACCTGTGCATCCCCCCGCTCGTCAAGAAGGCTCAACCAAACCATGGCGTCACTCTGCATCGATCGATTCCTCCGCGTCCGGCGGCGAGGGTTCGCTTCGCTTGCCACTTTGCTGGCGGTAGTGTTTTGTGCGGCGATTGGTGATGCTGCAGCTCCTGCCCCAAACGTGCTCCTGATCGTCTCGGATGACCAGGGCTATAACGACTTGGGTGTGCTGGGAAACGGCATCATCACCCCGGCTTTGGATCGAATCGCCAACGAGGGCACGCGGCTGACGAACTTCTATGTCAGCTGGCCTGCTTGCACACCCTCGCGCGGGTCGCTGCTCACAGGCCGCTATCCTCAGCGCAACGGGATCTACGACATGATTCGCAACGAGGCGCCTGACTACGGCAAGAAGTACACACCCGCGGAGTACGATGTCACCTTCGAACGAATTGGAGGAATGGACCTGCGAGAAGTCCTGTTGCCCCGGATGCTGAAGACTGCTGGCTATCGAAGTGGAATCTACGGCAAATGGGATCTTGGGACACTCAAGCGTTTCCTTCCCACGTCGCGTGGATTCGACGACTTCTATGGATTCGTCAACACGGGGATCGATTACTACACCCACGAACGCTACGGCGTTCCCAGCATGTATCGCAATCAATACAAGACCGAAGAAGACAAGGGTTCGTACTGCACACAGCTCTTCGAGCGAGAAGCGACTCGATTCCTAGACGCCTCGGACGGCGAGAAGCCTTTCTTTCTCTACCTTCCGTTCAATGCCCCACACGGTTCCTCTGCATTGGATCCATCCATACGGTCCACCGTACAAGCACCTGATGAATTCAAGGCGATGTATCCGAAGGTGGATCCCGAGCTTCGCGAAACCGAGAAGTATCGATACGGTGGACGCACCAAGGTCGTGACCAAGGAAGCTCGGCGTCGGGACTACCGTGCAGCGGTGACGTGCATGGATGCATCAATCGGCAAAATCCTGAAGTCGCTGGAAGAGAAACAGATTCTCGACAACACCATCGTGATCTTTCTGTCCGACAACGGCGGAGGTGGAGGTGCGGACAATGGTGCCTTACGCGGAAACAAAGGCGACATGTGGGAAGGCGGAATCCGAGTGCCCTGTCTGATCCGTTGGCCCGACGGAAAGGTGCCCGCAGGAAAAGTCAGCGACGAGTTCCTGACCAGTTTAGAGATCTTCCCCAGCCTGGCTGCGGCAACCGGCTCGATGACTCGCGCCGATGTGAAGCTAGACGGCTTCGATTGGTGGTCGACGATCCGAGGCGAATCGGAATCCCCTCGCAACGAAATGTTCTGGCAGCGAAAGAACACCTTCGGCGCGCGCGTGGGACAGTGGAAGTGGACTGTGATGGGCGACAAGTCTGGGCTGTACGATTTAGAATCGGACCTTGGCGAGCAATTCGATCTCTCCAATCAACGCCCCGAAATCCTGAAGATGGTCAAATCACGCTACGAGAACTGGAAGATTGAAATGGCCGATGCAGATGCTCGCGGACCATTTCGAGACTTCTAAGAACAAGCTCGCGTTTGTGGTTAGAATGCGCCTCCATGCAAAAGCCAGCACTTCATCACCTGTTCTCGCTCGCCGTTCTCTGCTGCCTGCTGTGCAGTGCGAACCGGAACTGCGCCGCCGAAATCAACTTCAATTCTGACATTCGTCCGATCCTGTCTGACAAGTGCTTTCATTGTCATGGGCCTGACAACCAACAGCGTCAAGCAGGTCTCCGACTGGATGAGGAAGCAGCCGCCCACGAGGATGTGATTGTGGTCGGTGACGCGGAAGGAAGCGAAGCCTACCGCCGATTGATCAGCGACGATCCTGACCAACGAATGCCGCCGCCAGGCTCGAACAAGAACCTTAGCGAACGCGAAATTGCTCTGATACGAGAGTGGATCGATTCTGGGGCCAAGTACGAATCGCATTGGGCGTTCCTGTCTCCCCAACACAAAGCTCCCCCAACGATCGATGCAGACCGGAAGTGGATTCGTAATCCAATCGATGCATTTGTCCTGAGAAAGCTGCAATCGAAATCGTTGTCACCGTCGCCAGCGGCAGACAAGAACACACTTCTGCGACGCGTGACGCTGGATCTCACAGGGCTGCCCCCCAGTGCAGAAGAACGGCGGGCGTTCCTGGCAGATGATTCCCCAGCTGCGTTCGAGACCGTCGTTGATCGCTTGCTTGAATCGCACCACTACGGGCATCGGATGGCCCAGCTGTGGCTCGACGCCGCTCGCTACGCCGACACCATGGGTTACCAGGCAGATTGGGAGCGATACCAGTGGCGCTGGCGGAGCTGGGTGATCGACTCCTACAACCGCAATCAGCCGTTCGACGAGTTCACAATCGAACAACTCGCTGGAGACCTGCTTCCGAATCCCAGTATCGATCAGCTGATCGCTACCGGCTTCAATCGCAATCACCGCATCAATGACGAAGGCGGCATCATTCCTGAAGAGTACTTGGTGGAGTACATCGTCGATCGAGTTGAAACGACATCGGCGACATGGATGGGGCTAACGATGGGCTGCGCCCGATGCCATGACCACAAGTTCGACCCGATTTCCCAAGTCGACTTCTATCGTTTCTACGCTTTCTTCAATGCGGTCCCTGAGCAGGGCAAACAAGGTCGGCAAGGCTTCGCAGATCCCTACATGCGTGTGGCAACACGGGGCAAGCATGCCGAGTATGAAGCCTTAAAAGCAAAGGTTTCCCATCGCGAACTTGAATTGGCTGCAGCCACCAAGACGCTGGGCGAATCGCGACAACGTTGGGTCCTGGAAACGATCCAGGATCTAAGAACAACACCCCCAGCCTGGCAAACCCCAGAGCCAAGCAAACTCTCTGCGCTGAATGGCTCCGCTGCCTTCGAGCGTTTGAAAGACGGATCCTATCGAGTATCCGGAGAAGATCTCAAACGCCCCACCTACGTCATCGAATTGTCCCCCGCGCAAGGCCTGCTTCCCGCCATCCGATTGGAAGCAATCCCGGACCCTTCCTTGTCTGACGGACGTCTTTCGCCGGGCGGAGGAAATGTACTGCTGACAAACTTCACCGTGCACCACGTGAAGAAAAAAGGAAAAACCAAACGCATCAAGATTGCGAAGGCAACGGCGGACTACGAACAAAAGAACTTCCCAATCAAGCACGCCATCGACAATGACAAGCAGACCGCATGGGGCGTCGACGGCCACATCAAGAAAGAGCAACGGACGGCCGAATTTGCGTTCGACGCACCGGTGAAGATAGCGGCAGGTGACAAATTGATTGTGCGAATGGCATTTGAGTCCGCGCACGAAGAACGAGTGATTGGCCGCTTCCGCTTGTCGGTCGGCGATCCGGCCATTCGCGATCGAGGCCTGCCAAGTGATGTTGCTGCGGCCATTCGCAAGACCGAACCGCGTTCGACTGCGGACCAAAGACGAATCGCGAAATATCACGCCACTGTCGCGACAGAGACGTCACCGCAACGGAAGCGAGTCGCCGAAGCCCTCCAACAGCAGAAGAACTTCGAGGCCAAACACAGCACCTATGTGATGGTGATGCGTGAAATGGAAAAGCCGCGCGACACACACGTATTGAATCGCGGCGTATACGATCAGCCAGGTGAAATCGTCACCGCAGGTGTTCCTGAAAAGACGCTTGGCGGCTTGCCACCCTCCGCCCCCGTCAACCGACTCGGACTCGCCCGTTGGTTGACCAGTGGCGAACATCCACTGACCGCTCGCGTGATCGTGAATCGATACTGGGCCATGTTGTTCGGTTCAGGATTGGTTTCCACGATTGAGGACTTTGGCCTGCAAAGCGAGTTCCCATCCCACCCAGAACTGCTCGACTGGCTGGCGACTGAGTACCCACGAAATGGCTGGGACACCAAAAGGTTACTGAAGCTGATGGTGATGAGCGCCACTTACCAACAAGCTTCTCGAGTTCGCCCTGGCTTGACCCAGCAAGATCCTCACAACCGATTGCTGGCTCGAATGTCGCGGATCCGACTGCCCGCCGAAATGATTCGCGACCAAGCCTTGTTTGCCTCAGGCCTGTTGGTGGACACCATCGGCGGACCTTCGGTCAAACCGTACCAGCCCGAAGGACTTTGGAAAGAACTCTCGTTTCAAGACAAGAAGCGATCGACCGACTTCTACTTACAGGGTAGCGGCGACGATCTCTACCGACGCAGCATCTATACGTTTTGGAAGCGTTCTGTGCCGCCACCGACCATGGCCACGTTTGACGCACCTAGCCGTGAAATATGCACGCTCAGCCGCTCTCGCACCAACACACCACTGCAAGCGTTAGCGTTGATGAACGATACCACTTACGTGGAAGCCAGTCGTGTACTGGCAGAAAACTCGATGCATGCCGGACAAGACATCAACGAACGAATCGATTTCCTATTCCAACAACTGGTGACGCGTGATCCGTTGCCTCAAGAACGCAGGGTACTGACGCTGGCGTTTGACAGTCGCTTGAGTTTTTTCAGCCAAAACAAATCGGCGGCAGCTGAACTCATCGCACAAGGGGCATCGACGGCAGACGCCAACCTTGACCAAAGCGAACTCGCCGCATTAACCACTTGCGCAATGACGGTTTTGAACTTGGATGAAACGGTGAACCGAGAATGAACGACGCATCCATCCAAACATCTTTCGCCCGCCGACTGTTGTCGAACCGTCGCCACTTCTTTTCGCGGTCGGCGCGCGGGATCGGCGCCGCCGCGCTCGGATCACTTCTGGCACCCGATGCCTTCACTGGAACTGCGTCGGCAGAATCATTGGGACGAGCAGGAATTCCACATTTCGCCCCCAAAGCGAAACGCGTGATTTACCTGTTTCAGTCTGGCGGCCCCTCGCAAATCGACCTGTTCGATCACAAACCACAGATGGCCAGCATCCGGGGGCAAGACTTGCCGGACTCGGTGCGACTGGGCCAGCGATTGACAGGCATGAGCAGTGGCCAAGCCAACTTCCCCGTCGCAAACTCAATTTTCAAGTTTGCCAAACACGGCGACAGCGGTGCAACGGTCAGCGAACTACTGCCACACATTGCTTCGGTTGCCGACAAACTCTGCTTCATTAAGTCGATGCACACCGAGCAGATCAATCATGACCCGGCGATCACTTTCTTTCAGACGGGATTCCAGCTTGCTGGACGCCCCAGCATTGGCTCTTGGGCGAGCTATGGACTGGGCAGCGAGAACGAGGACCTACCAGCGTTCATCGCCCTCACCTCCAGAGGCACCGGCAGACCGTCTTGCCAGCCGTTGTATGATCGACTCTGGGGATCGGGGTTCATGCCAACCACTTACGCGGGAGTCAAACTGCGTTCAGCAGCCGACCCTGTTTTGTACCTGTCCGACCCGCCAGGCTTACCGCGTGAGATGCGGCGTGAAATCCTGGACGATCTCTCTGCTCTGAACCAACAAGCTTACGACCGAAAAGGGGATCAAGAAATTCAAAGTCGGATCGCCCAATACGAGATGGCTTATCGGATGCAATCCAGCGTTCCCGAACTCACCGACATCTCGGAAGAACCACAACACGTGCTGGACATGTACGGCCCAGAATCGCAAAAACCAGGAACCTTTGCCGCCAACGCTCTGCTTGCCCGACGGCTAACGGAGCGTGGCGTTCGGTTCGTGCAACTCTTTCACATGGGCTGGGATCAACACTCAGCGTTACCCAAGCAATTGCCAGGCCAATGCTACGACGTTGACCAAGCATCTGCAGCGTTGATCAAGGACTTGGAACAACGCGGATTGCTGGACGAGACGCTTGTTGTCTGGGGAGGCGAGTTCGGCCGCACAATCTACTCCCAAGGAGCATTGACGGAAACCAATTACGGCCGAGACCATCATCCTCGCTGCTTCACGATCTGGATGGCTGGCGGCGGAATCAAGCCAGGAACAACCTACGGAGCGACCGACGACTATTCCTACAACGTGACCGAGAACCCCGTCTCCATTCACGACTTGCACGCAACGATCATGCATCTACTGGGCGTGGATCACGAGCGTCTGACGTACCGATTCCAGGGTCGCGATTATCGGCTCACCGATGTCCATGGCGAGCTCATCGAAGCCATTTTGGCTTAGCGACCAGTGCCGCTTCCTGCTGGTGATCGGCGGTGATAAGTTACCGATGCGGCAGCAACCGCGCCCCGCAACGCATCGGAGTACGAAGCATTGGATATCGAAACCCCATCCGTCGCCGAAGGTGAACAGGCTCATCGATGTTTTCGCTGCTTTCGCCCACTCGACCTTTGCTTTTGCGACACCATTCCGAAGATCAATAATCTCACCGATGTTCTGATCGTCCAACATCGCCGAGAGCACTTTCACGCGTTCAACACGGCCAGGATTGTCAATCATGCGTTGCAGCGATGCACCCTGATGACCGATCACACGGATGCTCTGATTGAACAGTTCACGCAAACAGAACTCTCCCCAAACGCAGGACTGCTTTTCCCTAGTCTGGAAGCTCGCAGCCTGACAGACCTGAGTCCTGATGAACGTCCCGATCAATTGATCGTTTTGGATGGAACCTGGAATCAAGCCAAGAGCTTGGTGCGCAGCCTACCGCGATTGCAGGAACTTCCACACTACAGCCTCTCTCCGGATGCTCCCAGTCGCTATCGAATTCGCCAAGAACCCAACGAGCAAGCGATCTCGACCGTCGAAGCCACGGTTGCCGCGTTGCAAGCGTTGGAACCAGGGACAGCCGGGTTCGATCGATTGATCGAGGCGTTTGATCGAATGATCGACAATCAGATCGAACGGTCAGAATCGAACCTACGAAAGAAGAAGAAACGACGGTCCATCATCTCGAATGTTCCCCGACTGATTCACGGCGATCTCTCCAACGTCGTCGTTGCCTATGGAGAACTCGATCAAGGAGGGCAGTCGGCCGAGCGTGACAAACATCGATTGCCGGTCTACTGGATGGCAAAACGACTCGGCAGTGGCGAAGTCTTTCGGTGCGCCATTGAAACGCAATCCAGTCACGACCCCGGATTCCTAAATTGCCTGAGACTGACCCCGGCGGACTATCAGAACGCGGTTTCGGTCGACGAGTTTCACCAACGATGGAAAGCTTTTTTGCGACCAACGGACAACGTCGCCGTTTATCACTCGAGCACGGCGACGGTTCTAACCCGCATCGACGCGGAGCTAGCCCCGGCAATGGTGCTCAAGTCCGTCAAAATCGGACAAGGCAAAGGGCGTGGAACATTGGACGATGTCGTGCGATCGCTGGGCATCGAGATCGAACCACTCGGTACTTCTCGTGCTTCGGAGCGTTTGGCCTGCGCCATTGGGTTCACACGCCATCTGAACTCACTAACCGCAACGCACGAGTGATTTAAACGGATCAAGGCGGCCGTTTGCCCCGACTAGGTAGCGTTGCTACGAATGACTTACCAACTCAGGCGACTGACAACTGAACGTGAACTCACTGCCATCGAAATCGATGCTGATCGTCGAGCCTTCCTCGTAGGAATTCTTCAACAGTGAGGTCGCCAATCGATTTTGGATCTCTCGCTGAATGACTCGCTTCAAGGGTCGCGCACCGTAGGTCGGGTCATAACCGACCGCAGCAATTTCATCGACCGCCGAATCCGTGACAAGCATTTTCAAGCCGTTCTCAGTCAGACGCTTGTCCAACTCTGCCAACTGCAAGATCACAATCTCGCGAATTTCGCTCTTCTGCAACGGATGAAAAATCACCATGTCATCGATACGGTTCAGAAACTCGGGCAAGAACCTTGTCTTCAAGGCGTCGTGCACCGCATCACGCAACTCTTGCTCGTCGCCACCTTGCTCGGTGACTTTTTGAATCACTTGGCTGCCCGCGTTGCTGGTCATCACGATCACGGTGTTGGTGAAGTCAACGGTACGTCCGTGACCATCGGTCAATCGTCCGTCATCCAACACCTGAAGCAAGATATTGAAGACATCAGGATGTGCTTTCTCCATTTCGTCCAGCAACAGCACGCTATAGGGACGCCGGCGAACCGCTTCGGTCAGTTTGCCTCCGTCTTCATAGCCCACATATCCCGGAGGCGCACCAATCAGTCGAGCGACACTGTGCCGCTCCATGAACTCACTCATATCGATCCGCAACATAGCGCCTTCGTCGTCGAACATGACTTCCGCCAGCGCTTTGCAGAGTTCCGTTTTCCCAACACCGGTGGGTCCCAAGAACAAGAACGACCCAATTGGGCGTTCGGGGTCTTGCAGCCCACTGCGGCTTCGCCGGACGGCATCGGAGACCGCCGAAACCGCCTCGTCCTGCCCGATCACACGTTGGTGCAAACGCTCCTCCATGACCAACAACTTTGCCTTCTCCGTTTCCATCATGCGAGTGACCGGTACTCCGGTCCATGCACTCACGACTTCGGCAATTTCTTCATCGGTAACGTCACGGCGCAGCAGTCGACGTTTCTCGTCTGGCACATCCGTGTCAGCGGAGGATTCCCGCGATTCCAGATCTTGAAGTCGTTTTTCCAACTTGCTTCGCCGAGCTTCCACGTCCACCATCTCTTGATAAACGTTCTCGGGGCTTTCGCCCTGCAACTGTTTTTGCTTTGCATCCGCATCCAAAGCTGCGAATCGATGACGCAACTGTTCGACTTCCTGTCGAATGGACTGAACATCATCTAGCCCCATCTTCTCTGCTTCCCATTGCTCACGAAGACTCGCCAACTCTTGCCCAAGCGACTCCATCTCTTGCTCGATCTCGGTTCGTTTGGCGACCGCGGACTCTTCCTCCTCCGCAACCAACTGCCGATGCGCGAGTTCCAACTGACGAAGTCTCCTTTGAATTCGATCGATCGGCTCAGGGACACTCTCTTTTTCCATTGCCAATCGACTGGCGGCCTCATCGATCAAGTCGATCGCCTTGTCGGGCAAGAAGCGATCGGCGATGTATCGATTCGACAGTTTGGCAGCCGCGACAATCGCGTTGTCTGTGATTCGCACACCGTGGTGTGACTCGTACTTGGATTTCAGACCGCGCAGAATGGCAACGGTATCGTCAACGGTTGGCTCGCCGACGTAGACCGGTTGGAATCGCCGCTCCAAGGCCGCGTCTTTCTCGATATGCTGTCGGTACTCGTCCAACGTGGTCGCACCGATGCAGCGCAGAGAACCACGCGCGAGTTCTGGTTTCAGCAGGTTCGCAGCGTCAGCAGATCCTTCGGCTTTGCCTGTCCCAACGACCAAGTGCAATTCATCAATGAACAGGATCACAGCCCCACTGGAATCCTTGACCTCACGCAGGACGGCTTTCAAGCGTTCTTCGAAGTCGCCTCGAAATTTCGCACCGGCGACCAACGCTCCCATGTCCAAGGAGATGACGCGTTTGCCTTGCAAGCTTTGCGGGATGTCTCCTTCGAAGATCCGCAGCGCAAGCCCTTCGGCAATCGCGGTCTTGCCCACTCCCGGCTGACCAATCAACACGGGATTGTTCTTCGTTCGACGTGAAAGCACTTGGACGACGCGGCGGATCTCGTTGTCACGACCGATCACCGGATCCAGTTTCCCCTCCGCGGCAAGGTCGGTCAAATCGATGCCGTATTTTTCCAATGCTTGATAAGTCGATTCCGCGTTTTGGTCGGTGACCCGTGCGGAACCGCGCACTTCGCTCATTGCGGTCAGCACATCCTTCTTTTGGACGCCGGAAAGCTTCAATAGATTGCTTGCCTTGCTTTCGGAGACACTCAATCCCAACAACAAGTGTTCGGTGCTAACGTATTCATCCTTCAGAACTTCTGCCTCTTGGGCGGCAGCATCGAATGTCTTTTGCAGTTGCGGCGAGACGCCTGGTTGCCGTCCTCCGGAGACAGCGGGCAAACGCCCCTGCTCACTTGCAACCAGCTCTTTCAACTGAGCGACATCGACATTCATTTTGTCCAGCAGCGGACGCGTGATGCCGTCGCTCTCGTCCAGCATTCCTCCCAACAAGTGGAGTGGATCAATCTCGGGATTTCCACCGGACGCGGCGCGGCCCTGTGCTTCGGCGATGAGTGCTTGTGCTTTAGTGGTCAGTCGATCAAAACGAAATGACATGGCAGGTTCTCCTTTTGAATTGACATGGTTGCAATTGCTGCGCCACTGCGTTGAATCTTCGCGCAAAAAAAGGCGGGCACTTTCGCACCCGCCTTGAACACCTCATGAGAGAGACCGTTGCTGACTAGTCCTTCACTTCGTAGTCAGCATCGATGGCATCCTCATCATCCGAGTCGGCCGCCGCGGCGGCACCTTCCGGAGCAGCTTCTCCGCCTGGCGCGTCAGCTTTCTCGTACAGCACTTTGCTGAACGCCTGCGACGCTGCATCCAGCTCATCGGATGCCTGCTTGATCGCATCAGTATCTTCGCCCTCCGCAGCCAACTTGACCTTCTCGATCGCCTTGTTCATCGGCTCGGTATCAGCGTCGGTCAACTTATCAGCATTCTCAGCGAGTTGCTTTTCAAGCTGATGAATCTGCTGGCTGGCGCGATTCTTTGCTTCTGCCAACTCGAACTGTTTACGATCGTCGTCCGCGTTCGACTCAGCATCTTTCCGCATTTGCTCGATTTCATCATCGCTCAACGCACCGGCTTCCTTGATCGTCACCGAGGCCTCTTTGCCTGTCTTCAGTTCCTTCGCAGAAACCGACACGATACCGTTCTGGTCGATATCGAATTTGACTTCAATCTGAGGCATGCCTCGAGGCTGCGGTGGAATGTCCTCCAAGTTGAACTCTCCCAACAAGCGGTTGCTTGTTGCCATCTTTCGTTCACCTTGGAAAACGCGAACCGTGACAGCAGTCTGATTGTCGGCCGCCGTGCTGAAGACATTTTTCTTCTCAACAGGGATCGTCGTGTTTCGCTCCACCAACGCGGTCATGATACCGCCCTCGGTCTCGATACCGAGCGTCAGTGGCATCACGTCCAACAGTAGAACATCGGTTCGATCACCGGCTAGCACGCTACCCTGGATCGCAGCACCAACGGCGACCACTTCGTCAGGGTTCACACCTTGATGAGGCTCTTTGCCGAAAATGGACTTGACCAGTTCGCGTACCTTCGGAACTCGCGTGCTACCGCCGACCAGGACGATTTCGTCGATATCGCCAGGCTTGAATCCTGCGTCTTCCAACGCTCGCAAGACAGGCTGTCGACAGCGCTCGACAAGACCATCCACCAGTTCCTCGAACGTGGCTCGCGTGATCTTCATCGTCAGGTGCTTCGGAACATTGTCCTGCACTGTGATGAACGGCAAGTTGATGTCGGTCTCGGGAAGAGAACTCAGGTCCTTCTTCGCCTTCTCGCAAGCTTCCTGCAAACGCTGAAGAGCCATCGGATCGCTACGCAAATCGATCGCGTTCTCTTTCTTGAACTCGTCGGCAACATAATGGATCAGAGCTTCGTCGAAATCATCGCCACCCAAGTGCGTATCACCAGAAGTACTGATGACCTGGAAGACGCGGCTCTCCTGATCTTCATCACCGGTATCAGCAACTTCCAAGACCGAGACATCGAACGTACCACCACCCAAGTCAAAGACGATGATTTTCTCGTCCTTCTTCTTGTCCAAGCCATAGGCCAGTGCAGCGGCAGTCGGCTCATTGATGATTCGGGCAACTTCCAAACCAGCGATTTGGCCAGCGTCTTTCGTCGCCTGACGCTGAGCGTCGTTGAAGTAAGCGGGAACGGTGATCACAGCCTTGTTGACTTTGTGACCGAGATACGACTCCGCAGACTCTTTCAGCTTGCGAAGGATCTTTGCGGAAATCTCTTGCGGCGTGTAGTGATCATCACCGATTCCGATTTTTACGTATTCATCGGCAGCACCTTCAACACCGTAGGGCACCATCTTCTCTTCGGATTCGACTTCGTGGTGCCGACGGCCCATGAAACGCTTCGAGGAGTAAACAGTCCGCTTAGGGTTGGTGACCGCCTGTCGTCGAGCTGGCTCGCCAACGATCGTGTCGTTCTTGTCCGTGAATGCAACCACGCTTGGGGTCAGCCGGTTGCCTTCAGGGTTCGGGATAACTTTGGGCTCACTGCCCTCCATCACTGCAACCACACTGTTGGTGGTTCCGAGGTCAATGCCGATAATCTTCTCGCCTTGCGCCATGTCTATTTCTCCTACGCTGCGGTTCGGTTCGTCTGATTTCATTCACGGTGATGTCGCATCAATGGGTTGCGAACCGCCGCTCGTTTCTGTTTTTGAATGGATGGGCCGTCGAAATCGTCACTCGATTCGCGGCTGACCTCCTTAAGGCAAAGCCCGTGCCAGTCGTCGGCAGCAATCCAAAAATCGAAATCCTCGCATCAGCTTCACGAACTCAAATCTAGGCTTTTTACAGGGTTTCAAACACCGAGTGGCGGATCGCAGGTTCAAAATTGGCAGCCGCAAAAAATTTGCTCGAACCGCTCGAAAATGCCGGGTGTCAATTTGACAGGCAACTGACCGAAATCGATGGTGGCCTTCGGCTATCGAGGAAAACGCATCACAATGTCGCTCGTCCACTCTCACTTGAACCTCCGTCCCTGATCTATCCGATGGCAAAATTGCCCAAACCCTCACCACCTAACGCGGAGAACTCCATCGACGCGATCGACCAACAGATCATTGAGCTCGTTGATCGCCGCAATGATCTCGTGCACCTGCAATGCGAGAGCGATGGCGCCGGACTCGTTGGCAGAGTGGCCCAAGCCTCGTCTCGAATCGATGCGTTGGTGAACAAGCTACCTGACGACAACGCGATTGACGCCAGCGTGAAGGCGGACCTCTTGCGGCATGTTTCCAGTGTCTGCCTGCAATCGGTGCATCAGCTACGCGCCGCCTACCTTGGGCCAATGCATAGTTACAGTCACTTGGCGACACTCAAGTACTTTGGCGACGCTCGAACCCTGACTCCGGTCGCATCGATTCCTGCCGTGTTCGATGCCGTCTCAAGAGGTGATGCTTCTGCTGGTGTCGTCCCTATCGAGAACAGCACCGATGGACGCGTCGTTGATACGCTGGGAATGTTCGTGCGGCGCGAAATGCAGATTTGCGGGGAAGTGCTGCTTCCCATTCATCACAACTTGCTTTCCAAGACACCCCGAGCAGAAATCCGCGAGGTGCATAGCAAACCACAGGCGTTGTCGCAGTGCCGTGGCTGGTTAGCCAGTCAATTGCCTGGTGCTCGGCTCGTCGAAGTCAGTAGCACAGCAGCTGCAGCAAAGTCGGCATCCGAACAACACGGTATCGCTGCGGTTGCCAGTATCGAAGCGGGACGCCAGTATCAACTGGACGTTGTTGATTCCAACATCGAGGACAACCCTGACAACGTGACCCGCTTCACCGTTCTGGGAAGAGAACGTCCTGCTCCGACAGGCAATGATAAAACGGCCATCCTGTTTCAGGTTGCGCATCAACCCGGTGCTCTCGCAGACGCAATGGTGCTGTTCAAAGAGCAGTCACTGAATCTGACTTGGATCGAATCCTTTCCAGCCCCAGAAGCTCGAAACGAGTATCTCTTTTTTGTTGAACTTACCGGGCATCGCGAGGACACAGCGGTCAGCACGGCCGTCGAAACGTTGAGTCAATCGGCGCAGCGGTTGACGATCCTGGGTTCTTACCCCCGTGCTGTTTAGATCGTTCAGGCTACCGACTCAGTGCGATTGATCTGGACCTGCTGGTTGGCACAGAGCTAGGATCGCGACTCGTCTGACTCCCCAATCCGGTGTTGAACGCGTTTCCATCGGTCGCCAGTTTCACGCAGTGCCACAGAGACTCATGAAGATTGCTCTCGCATTTTCGGGCGGTGGAGTTCGCGCGACGGTGTTTCACCTCGGCGTGCTGGCACGACTGGCACGTCAAGACCTGATGGGCAGTGTGAAAATTGTCTCCAGCGTCTCCGGCGGTAGCCTTGCAGCTGGATTGGTCTTCGCTTCCTCGGGGTTCCGCTGGCCAGGAAGCGAGGAGTACCTTCACGAAGTTGTACCACGTTGCCTTTCTGTCCTGACAACGCGGAACGTCCAGCGTACGTACATGCTGAAGTCACTGATGTTTCCTTGGCGTCTCGTTTCCGGCCGAGCCTCCGTCCTGGGAGATGCTTTGGAAAGCCGCTGGGGCATCAGTGGATCACTTGCCGACTTACCGATCGCGCCGCGTTGGATCATCAACGCGACCTGCTATCAGACGGGAAAGAACTGGCGTTTTCAGCGTGACTTGATGGGCGACTACCAGACCAAGTACATCACTGACCCCGACTTTCGATTGTCCCACGCGCTCGCTGCCTCGGCCGCGGTTCCCGGCCTGATTGGTCCCCTACGAATTCGATCGAAGCAGCACCAGTGGTCAGAATTCCGCGGAGACGACTGGCAGCCGATTGAACCAAAGTACAAACACCTTCATCTCTGGGACGGGGGAGTCTACGACAACCTGGGTGTGGAGTCTCTCTTCAAACCTGGCGAAGGATTGCGTGACGGGACGGACTACCTGATCGTGTGCGACGCCTCCCGTCCACTCTCCAGCGAATCGCGGCAATCCCGATGGCGCCCCGGATACCTGAGAGCATCGATGCGATTGGTCGATGTTGCGACCGATCAAGTTCGAAGCCTACGTGCTCGCATGCTGATGGAACACTTCAAGCAGAACCCAGGAACGGGAGCCTACTTGAGACTTGGTTTGGCGACCAAGAAAATCTACTCGCGCAACCCGACCCAAGGGAAACCAGCACTGACGGACGAAGAAGTTGGGCAGGTTTCCCAGATCGAAACAACATTGCGTCAACTCACCAACTGCGAATTCAGTTTGCTGTTTCGACACGGATTCGAAGTGGCGGACGCGATGCTCTCGACGTATGGCAAAGAAACTCTCGCTCAAGCGCCTCGCAACCACGTGCACTTCAAGGCAGCTTAGCTGGCCAGCGCCAGCTAGAATGTGGCGATCCTCAGTGAGCGGTTGGCCGTGAAGTTTTCCAAGTTCCTAAGATACTCAGATTCGGCGCTCATGTCGGATCGACACGGGCTCCTGAGACGACATGGACCTCAGGCAACCATTCAACAAGCTTCCATTCTTCCCATCGCTCATTGCAGTGAGTTTTGCTGTCGGTTGGTGGATGCCTGCCTTCTATG
This sequence comes from Rubripirellula sp., assembly GCA_045110715.1. GTDB lineage: Bacteria > Planctomycetota > Planctomycetia > Pirellulales > Pirellulaceae > Rubripirellula. Next base: position 15,335 of record JBGCGI010000245.1, on the reverse strand, counting down.
ACTGGACCGGAGCAGACCAGAGTCGCTCCTCGCCGCTGATCGGCTACACCGCTTTGGCGATGCTTGCAGGTGTGGTCGCAACATGGATCGCGTTGCCATGGCTACCCATCAATGACCCCACGGAGCTCTCCATTGCTCACCGCCGCATCCAGTTCAAACTCCAACACTTGCTGGCGATGACAGCGGCAGCTGCTGTCCTGATCGCAACGCTCGTCAAATTCCCGATGCCCGTCAGTGGCCTTCTGTGCGGGCTGGCCTGCTGCCGTTTTGCTTGGTTTTGCATTTGTTTCCCACAGCATCGTTGGAAAGCCGCCGCACTATTGGCATGCATGTGCTTGCCCTTCCTCTGGATCGTCACTTGGGGCGACACGTTTTTCCCGGAGATTCTTTGGCTCGCATCCGGCATGCCCGGACTTCTACCCGCCTGCCTCATTGGAGTTTTGACGGGGCACAATCCTCAAGACATGTTGTGGTTGGCAGTCCTGCTGACGGGAGTCGAAATGACGGTCGGGACTTGGATCATTCGCCTGGGGCCCAAACGCACGATTGCCTACCTGATCTCTGTCCTGACAATTTCTGCCTACGGCTCCTTGGGCTTTCACGCGCTGATTCGAGCCTGACGCGTCTCACCTCACGAAAAGTCGCAAAGGTCGGTTCGGACAAACACAGTTCGTCTTCTTTGCGCCTTGGCGACTTTGCGTGAGCCTTCTTCGCGCGTCCGCTGGCTATTTTCAGGAGCGGCGACGCTAGCTCGATCCGGAAAGGATATCGCAATGTGCACCTGTCTTCACGAACAATTCAGGCGTTCGGGGCGTGTGCGATTCGCATTGGCATGGCGAGTTCGATCCAACTGTGCAGACGACTAAGAAACTCGCCTGGCGTCGATTCAATCACGCGCCAACTTGATCGGCTGTTCTGTTCAAGCAGTTTCTGATGCCAGTCTGCAAATTCTTGAAACAGCTCTGCCTCCACTGCCGAACCGATGGCATGAGGAACGAACTGAACCTTGCCACCGCTGCTTTGGCGTGCCAGTCGCACGAGCCTCTGATTGTCGGCCGAGAATCGTTGCCCACGAAAAAAAGCTCGCCTCAATTCGTGATCTTGGTTGAATTGAAACACTGGATCGGCGCCGCAATACAGACTGGCTTGCCCTTGCGGCCGAAACCCGACCATGAGTTCCACTTCGCCGAAAGAGCACTGGCCGCGAGTCGGCATCGTGCGGCCGTCTTTCAGCAGGTCTTCACGATCGTGTTCTTCGATCGCCATCACTTTGCCTTGGCGCGTTTGGGAGCCTTGCCACGGATCTTCCAACTCGGATGCGGCGTGTGTGCCTCGTCCATCATCGCAGCGGCTTGCTTGACTAAGTCGGGATGGTCGGCCGCGATATTGGTCTGCTCGCCAATGTCCTGACTCAAGTCGAAGAACTCAATTTCGCCGGTGTGCATAGGAGCGCGAATGGCTTTCCAATCTCCGAAACGAACTGCCTGACGACTTCCTTGCTCGTAGAACTCCCAGTACAGGTACTCATGCTTCTCCTGCTTCGCATCGTCGCCTTTCAGCGAAGGGACGAAACTGATGCTGTCCACCTCTGCTTTGACCTCGCCGCCAGAAAGATCCGCAGCCGTCGCAATCAAGTCACCGAAGTACCCGACGTGCTCGCAGGTTGCTCCGGCCTCGACGGTGCCCGGCCACCAAGCGATCGTCGGTACTCGAATACCGCCCTCATACAACGCTCGCTTTGTGCCTCGTAGCGGACCTGATGGATCAAAACGATCGAGGTTGTGACCAGCTTCGTTGTGTGGACCGTTATCGCTGGTAAAGATCACAAGCGTATCTTCTTCAATCTTCAAATCGCGTAACAAGTCCAGCAGGCGTCCAACGTCTCCGTCCATCCGCGTGACCATCGCCGCTTGGCCTTTGTCTTGATTCGGCCAATCTTTGTCTTGGTAGATTCCATACGCGGGAACTTCCGCGCCGTCGCCGGTCATTCGTGTGCCTTCATTATTGGCGTGCGGAATGGTCAGCGCCATGTACAGAAAGAATGGCCCATCTTTGTTCTCGCGAATGAAGTCAGAGGATTCTTCCACGTACAAGTCATGCGTGTAGTCGATTCGCTTGGTTGCGAATCCGCCTGTGAATCCTCCATACGATCGATCGGCGCGTTTGACCACATTGCGTAGCTTCATCTTGACATCGTTGTTCCAAACGAACTCCGGATAGTAGTTGTGAGCGTGGACTTGATTCAGGTAGCCAAAAAATCGATCAAAGCCCTGCTTCATGGGCGAGCCCGATTGATCAATTTCGCCGAGCCCCCACTTTCCAATCAATGCATTGGTGTAGCCAGCTGACTTCAACACTTCGGCAACGGTCAGATCTTGCTCACGCAAAGACTGGATCAACATGTCGTCGCCACCCGCGTTGCCTCGCACATGCGCATGCCCCATGTGTTTTCCAGTCATCAGCACACAGCGACTGGGCGCACACACCGTGTTGCCAGCATAGAACTGCGTGAATCGCATTCCCTCGGAAGCCATCTGGTCGAGCTTGGGTGTCTTGATCACCTTTTGACCAAAGCAGCCAAGATCACCGTAGCCAAGATCATCGGCCATGATGAAGATGATGTTGGGGCGATCGGAAGCGCTCGCAATACCGAGTGTCGTGATCACAGAGAGAAGAGCAAAGACAGGTCGGACGATGGAGTTCACTTGGGTTGTCTTAGGTTGAAGGGATATCGAATGCTTGTCTGTACAGTTGAATCTCGCATTTGAATTGCAATGCGGAGGCAGCTGAAACGATCCGTCCAAGATAGCAGTTTGAATTTGGCCTGTTTACCTGGACTGGGTAAGACAACGACATCGACGCGAAACAAGCCGGATCGAAACTCTTGCCGTGCCCGAATCGTCGCCTTTCCCCGCATTCCACTGTGTTTCACGGCAAGGCGGGAACCAAGGATCGAAATTGGCCTATTGCCTCGGCGCGAACTTGCGCAAGAATAAGCACTTGCCGCCGCTCGACCGGAATTCGGAACTGGCGGTCCCACCTAACCCCACCACTGACACTGAGTCTTCTTAGGAGATTTATCACAGATGCGATTTCGAGTCACAGCTTTCAACCTCGCCACCTTTGCTGCACTCCTGCTGAGCACCCAAGTTCTCAGCGCGGAAGAAACCATCGTCGAATTGGAGACGAGCGAAGGCAAAATCGTCCTTGAACTTGACGCCGAGAAAGCGCCCAAGACGGTCGCCAACTTCTTGGAGTATGTGAAAGACGGTCACTATGAAGGCACGGTATTCCACCGCGTGATCAAGGGCTTCATGGTTCAAGGTGGCGGAATGGACACCAACTTGAAAGAGAAGTCGACCAAGCCTCCCGTTCGCAATGAAGGCGGAAATGGTCTCAGCAACTTGAAGTACACCGTTGCCATGGCACGAACTGGCGACCCACACAGCGCCACCAGCCAATTCTTCATCAACACGAAAGACAACGGCTTTCTCAATCGTGCACAGTCAAGAGACGGGTTCGGGTACACCGTATTCGGCAAAGTCATTGAAGGGAAAGAAGTGGTCGACAAGATTGAGTCGGTCAAAACAGGTTCGCGCCCCGACCCATCATTCCCAGCAAGGCTCATGAACGATGTACCTGCGGAGCCAATCGTGCTGAAGTCGGCTAAGTTATTGCAGAAGCAAGAAAACTAGTTCGCACAACCAACCGAGGTCAGTCCGCCGAGCCAAAAGCTCGAACCGACAGAACCCGCATAGCTCAATCGCCATGGCCCAGTGCCATGGCGTTTTTTGTTGGCACATCCGGCATAAGCAACAGGGCATGGCCTCGAGCCACCAAGATCGAATTCAATTCCATTGCGGACTCATGCTCAGACGTTGATGAGTGCGATGCAGACAGTGAGGCAATCTGATACTCATTCTCTGAACACGTTTGGCATGAACACTCGACTTCTGTTTGCTCCCGTCCGACTTCTCTATCGTGGGATCCGGCGCGCGGGCATCGTCGACATCACGTGCCTGATGCACTTGCCAGCCAATGAATGTCGATACCGCTCGCGAACATCTGGTTATGAGATCCGCAGCATCGACAAAGCCGAGCTCAAGGAACTGATCGCGTCGAAGCGAATCCCTGCTGCTGTGGGAGATCCCCAGGATCTGAGCGACGGTCGCCGAGCACTCGTAACCGCGTTTCATGAGAATCGAGTGGTCTCCTTCACTTGGTTTGCCAAGCAGGCCATCGACGGGAAAGACAACTTCAGCCGCACTGAACATTTAGGCACCTCGGTGGACATGCCAGATGGAACTGCCTTTGTTTACAACGCATGGACGGCGCCGGAGCACCGGGGAAAACGGCTGGTCGCAGCGCTTCTGGCATACGCGTTAAAAAATCGCGTGGCGGGGGCGTGGTCCTTCCTGGCTTCGATCGACTGGACGAACCACCGATCGCTACGGGCCTTCAGCTTCCTGGGAATGAGTCAGCTGGGCACCGTGATTCGTTTCGGCCGCGGACCGCTCCAAGTGAGCATCGTCCCGACAGCTGCCAGGCGTCTGGGGCTGCGAATTGCGGAAAAAGAGCCTGGCGTCAAAGTTGCTATGTAGAGCGTCGAAATCGCTGTCGAAGGCAAATCGTCGGCCAATCTTCCTCCTCCCCTGGAAAACCCGGCTTAGAATGCCCCAAAAATCGGGCTTCCCAGATCTTCGCCTCTTGACGATATTTGTACTTCTACCGTATTTTCTTACACCCGGCGATGTTTTGGCACGGTTGTTGTAGGAGGCTCCTTGCTTGGAAGGGTGTCCCTAATTCAACTCACGCACCACCTCAACTGAGCCCACCCGACGAACGATCGTTTCGCAGTCGTATTTTCCGTGACGCATACGGAAGCCAGCGTAGCTTCAATTGGCAGAGCATCGCATTCGTAATGCGGAGGTTGTGGGTTCAAATCCCACCGCTGGCTCTATCGTTTGTCAGGTTACAGGGCAGATTACGGCGAACGTGAACAGAGCCGGTTAAAAGAACTTGTGGTCACGAACTGACTGCTAAACAAGAACGCAAATCCACCAACTCTTGCAGCCCCTTTGCGGGCGGGAGAATCGTCTCGATGAGTGAAGTCGAACTAGACGTGCTCGACTTGAAGGAATTGATCCTTTCAAACAACTCGTTCGGTCCCTCCGATGTCGGAGCGATTCGAGCAGCGATATCGGAAAACTACGGACATTTCGGCGAACTGCGTGATGCAGTCAACGAAATGGAAGCGGACGATATGCTCAGTCCCGCTGGCAAAACCAAAATGGGAGTTTGCCAGTTTCTGCTCGGTAAGTTTGCCGATGCATTGAGAACCCTGCAAAGTGCCGATGGCAGCGCGATGGCGCTGTTCTATCAAGCACGCTGCATGTTCGAACTTGGCCGCTACGAAGATTCGATTGGCGCCTACGAGCAGGCCCAAACTTCAGGCTACAACGAAGACCAGTGCAAGATCGGAGTCGCCGAAGCCAATCGTTATGCTGGTCGGATCGATGACGCGATGGCAATCCTGGACAACATCTTCGGACCAGCCGAGCAAACCGCCGACTACATGTACCAACGTGCGGCAACCGTCGCCGCGGTCGGTGGTCGTCTGGACGAGGCAACGGCGCTGTACCAACGCGCCATTCAAACCGACGAGAATCACGCCGGTTCCCTCTTCGGTCTTGCTCTCGAGTACGATCGCATGGGCAAAGACGAAGAGTGCAAAGCTCTTTACGAGCGATCGGCAAAAGCCTTCCCGACCGGTATCGGCGCACTGATCAACCTGGGACTGATCTACGAAGACGACAACCAGTTTGACAAGGCTCAAGCCTGCTACAAACGCATCCTGGATTGCTACCCCGACCATCCTCGTACAGTGCTGTACATGAAGGATGCGTCAGCGACTGGCAACATGCTGTACGACGAGGAAGCTCAGCGTCGTAATGATCGCTTGGCTCAAACCCTCAACATGCCCGTTTCCAACTTCGAGCTCAGTGTTCGCAGTCGAAACTGCCTGTCCAAGATGGGCATTGAAACGATTGGCGATCTGACTCGGACCAGCGAAGCTGAGTTGCTCAGTAGCAAGAACTTTGGTGAGACCAGTCTCTACGAAATTCGTGAGATGCTGACCAGCAAAGGCTTGTCACTCGGACAGTTTGCTCATGAGAAAAAGAGCAACGATCCGCCAATCGACACCAGCCACATGTCGCCCGATGAGCAGGCGTTGCTGGACCGTCCGATTTCCGATTTGAACCTGTCCGTCCGTGCTCGCAAGTGCATGGCTCGGTTGCAGCTGAATTCGATCGGCGAATTGATTCGGAAGTCGGGTGACGACATGCTCGAGTGCAAGAACTTCGGTGTGACCAGCCTGAACGAAGTTCGTGAAAAGCTCGCCGACCTTGGCCTGAAGATGCGTGGCGATTGATCCTTCATGAGCCATTTCGAGTTTCAACTCTCTCACCGTGATGCGACCACTTCGGCGCGTCGCGGTGTTTTTTTGACCCCGCACGGGCCTGTTCAGACACCTGGATTCATGCCCGTTGGCACCCAAGGGACCGTCAAGGGAGTCACCATCGATCAGGTTGCCAGCACTGGCGCCCACATGATCCTGGGCAATACCTACCACCTTGCCCTGCGGCCTGGCCATGAAACGGTGCGCAAACTGGGCGGCCTGCACGGCATGTCAGGCTGGGAAGGCCCCATCCTTACCGACAGCGGCGGCTTTCAGATATTCAGTTTGAAAGCGATCAACAAAATCACCGAACAGGAAGCAACTTTTCGCAGCCACATCGATGGTGCGATCATGAAGCTGACCCCTGAACACTCGATCGAGATCCAAGAGTCACTTGGCAGCGACGTGGCGATGGTCCTGGATCACGTCGTCGCCCTGCCTGCTGAGCGGGATGTCGTCGAGGACGCGATGGCTCGCTCAATACGATGGGCGAAACGTTGTCTCGAGTCAGCCAACCGCGACGATCAAGCCAAGTTTGCGATCGTGCAGGGCGGACTTGACGAGGAACTGCGGGTGCAATGCGCAACCGAACTGGCCGCCATGGACTTCCACGGTTACGCCGTCGGCGGGCTGAGCGTTGGCGAAGCGCCCAGTGAAATGTATCGCATCACAGCGGCAACCTGCCCAGCGCTACCTGAACACAAACCACGCTACTTGATGGGGGTTGGCCGCCCCATTGATCTGCTGGAAAGCGTGGCTCGAGGCATCGACTTGTTCGACTGCGTGATGCCAACTCGGAACGGCCGAAATGGCCTGGCCTTCACTGACAGCGGTGCGTTGAAGCTTCGAAACGCCGTGCACAAAGAAGACACGCGACCTCTGGAAGAAAACTGCCCGTGTGCCGCCTGCCGTCACAGTCGCGGCTACCTCAGGCATCTCTTCGTCGTGGGCGAAATGCTGGGACCGATTCTGCTTTCCATCCATAACCTGACTTACTATCAGCGTGTCATGCAGGAAGCCAGACTGGCAATCGAAGAAAGCCGTTACGATGCCTACGTGAGCGAGAAAAAAGCTGGCTGGGGCAGCGAGTAAAGATCACCAAACGGGAATACTCTTCCGTTGTGGTCCTTCGATTCCGAGGTTCGCGGAATGAATTCCGTCTCAAATACCAATCCGTGCTCGAGAGAGCAAACGTTCTTGATCGAGTCGGCGACCATGCTGCATCGATTTGGGACGCCATCGCATCGTCTCGAACGCGTCATGACCCAGGTGTCCAGAACATTGGGCGTCGAGGGCGTCTTTCTGTACACGCCGACGGCTTTGCTCATTTCGCTTTCGGACGAGCATGGAAACCCTCAGCTAACGCTGGTCCGTCGCGTGGACTCCGGCCCCTTCGACGTGGACAAATTGATTCAGTTTGACGACCTGCTCGGCAGAGTCGAACGATCGGAGACGTCGGTAGAGAAAGCGACGGTCGCACTGCATCGGATCGCCGGCGCCAAAAGCCTCTACGCGAGTCCGACCTACGCGGTTGCCTGCGCGGTCGCCTGTGCATCGGTCGCAGTCTTCTTCGGCGGAAGTTGGCACGACGTGATCGCAGCCGGCGCGGTTGGATTGTTAGTCACCTGCATCGAGTTGCTCCATCAGAGATTCCATCTTGAAACAGGACTCTTGGAGCCGATCGCCGGAATGTCAGCTGCGATGGCGTCGTTACTCATCGCCTGCTATTTCGTTCCCATCGATGACCGGCTCGTCACACTCGCCGGATTGATTGTGTTGATCCCTGGACTTCGTATCACCGTTGCATTGACGGAACTGGCGGTCGGCCACCTATCCGCGGGTGTCGCTAGACTCGCAGGCGCGATCGTGTCGCTGTCGACCTTGTTCATCGGTGTGGCCTTGGTCTGGAGGCTTGCCGCTGGAATGCGTCAGGCGGCAGCAGCCAATCCGCTTCCCGAGTACTTTCAGTGGATCGCGCTTGTAGTCGCCCCCGTTTCGTTCGCGATCGTGTTCCGCGCTGGCCTCAAACAGTGGCCCGTCATCGCATTGGTCTCGATCCTCGGTGTGCTCACGAGTCGTCTGCTGGAGCCGCTTTATGGAATTGAGGTGGCTTCGTTCTTTGGCTCGCTGACCGTTGGCTGTGTCAGCAATCTGTACGCAAGAATTCGTGATCGGCCGGCCCTGATCGCGTTGACGCCGGGCATGCTGATCCTGGTGCCAGGCGCATTGGGATATCAATCGCTGGTGGCCGTGCTTGAAAAACAGACCGTCGAAGGCATGCAGTTCGCCTTCGCCATGTTCTTGATCGGAGCTGCCCTGGTCGGCGGATTGCTGGTTTCCAACGCGGTCGTTCCGCCGAAGCGAATCCTCTAAACCGCGGCGTTAGTTCAATAGATTGGTCAAGACAAGATCGACCGCTGCAACGCGAACCTCATCGTCATCCTCTTCATCGCCTAGCAGATCGATCGCGGCCAATTCATCGAAATCGGCTTGTCCGATTCGGTTGATAATCATCAGTGCATCCACCGCGCTCGTGTAACCATCGCCGTTCACGTCCGTTGCCGAACGACCGGCTGCGATTGCTTCGCCTTCGGCTTGACTGAGCCGATTGATCACCTGCAACGCGTCGAGCGACGAGACACGAAGGTCTCCGTTGACATCCAATCGAATTTCAGGATCAGCGTTCTGAAAATTGAAGTCAACGTTTTCGACAGCCCCATTAGAAATCACGACCCCACTCTCTGCGATGTCCACCAGAATGATCGTTGCAGTACTTGGCAGCACGAGGCGACTTGGGTCTGTGCTGGAGCGTTGGTAGTAGTTGGCGACCGCGATATCGTCGGCCAGATCACCATTGAAATCGGCAACCACGATATCTGCGGGAGCCGCGACCTCTTGCACGGTCGTCACGAGCGCAAATTGCCCGCTGCCATTCCCTACGTAAACTTCAATCAGCTCGTCTCCGAGATTTGCAACGGCGACGTCTGTCAGCCCGTCTCGATTGAAATCACCAAAGTCAAACGACGTGGCCCCGGAGCTAACCATCAGCGAACCCGTTTGCACGAGCACTCCGTTCTCGACTGCGAACGTCAGTAGCTCACCACCTTCAGACAAGGCGAAAATGCGATTACTCAGATCATCCAAATCCGTGGTCAAATCCGCGATCCGAGTGGACACGATTCGATCGAGTCCTTCAACTTGCAGGGGATCAGCAAACTCGCCCGTGCCATCACCCTGCATCAGAATCAATTCAGAATCGTTGGATCCATATCCGATTCCGGCAACGACGAGGTCTCGATCGCCATCGTTGTCGGCGTCTCCCGAGTCGACCGTGATGACCTGCCGCGTGGTGGCAATCACAACGGGTTCGACGCCAGCATCGCTGGCGTTAACGTTCATCAGCAGTTGCAGCTCGGACGAGCGAAACGATGTGGTCAAAATATCAACTGCACCGTTTCCATCAAAATCATCCAACACCACTTCGATCGGCCCGTTGCCCGCACCAATGCGTTCCGCACTGGAGTTACCATTCATCGTGTAGATCGCACCACCGTCGCTCGGAGTTCCAATCGCGGCCACCGAGATCATCGGCGACGCCATCGAAGAGCTCTGAAAGGACGTGATGCTTTGCGGCCGATCGGCGAGCGGAATCGTCCTGATCAAAGTGAAATTCCCTTCGTCATTCTGAAGGATCGCAACGTCATTGCTGATGTCATTGGCAATCAAGAGATCTTGGTCGAAATCACCATCGATATCGACCGCCGTGATCGAGCGTGCCAGTTGTCCCACGTTGATCTGGCTGCGGACAATTCCGGGATTCGTTGGTACGGACTGACAGTTGCCCGGTATCTCCGCCACCACGGTAAGGGTTGAGTCGGTCACATTGTCAAACAGATAGTCTCCGTTACTGTCCGTGAGCGTCGATCGCTCCGATACATCCAACGAGCGGTTGCCATTGCTGTCCAGGAAGACGGTGGTGCCGACCACAGACTCGCCGGTGTCTTCCATGCCATTGCCATTCGCATCACAACTCACATGCCCACTTAGCATCGTTGAAATGATCTGCGTAAAACCGGTGACGATCACCGTCGCCGTTTGAGCAACCGATCCGCCTCTGCCATCAGCGATGTCGTAGCTCACAACGATCGTGGCGTTCTCACCCGTATTGAGTGCGCTATAGGCGGAAGGGTTCACCGCCACGGTGTTCCCGCTGACAGTCACCCCTGAAGCATCACCAGTCACCGTCGGATTGACCACACTGATCGTGTCACCATCCGCGTCAGTTGCTCCTTGGAGAAGATCCAAAGTCTGGGCCGCGTCGTTCTCTGACAACGTGAAGGTCAACGGGGCCAGAACCGTTGGAGGAATATTCGCATCATTCACGCCGGTGATCGTGATCGTCGCCGTTTGAGCAACCGATCCGCCCCTGCCATCGACGATGTCGTAGCTCACAATGATGGTGGCGTTTTCACCCAAGTTGAGGGCGTTGTAAGCAGAAGGATTCACGGTTGCCGTGTTCCCGCTGACCGTGACTCCAGAAGCATCGCCAGTCACCGTCGGATTGATCACGTTGATCGTGTCGTCATCCGCGTCAGACGCTCCTTGCAGCAGATCCAATGACTGGGTCGCGTCGTTCTCCGAGAACGTGAAGGTCAACGGGGCCAGAACCGTTGGAGGGCTATTGGCCGCGGTCACGGTGGTTGTCGCGCTTGCAGTATTATTCGCAACATTGGCCTCAACGCCGTCTGTGATGGCGTTCGCGACGTTGGTGATCGTCCCGGTCGCATTCGCATCAACGGTCACATTGAGCGTCACCGTAGACGAAGCTCCACCAGCAAGCAGTCCAATGCTGGCCTCGATGCTACCGAAGTTTGTCACACGGGATGCGTCACCATCGACATCGCCGCTTACGAAGGTGACTCCGGCCGGCAAGACATCGGTGACGCCCACGTTCGTTGCATCGACCGTCGAAAGGTTCGTGACCACAATCGTGTAGACAAGCGATCCTCCGGGAGCAACCGGATCCGGTGCGTCTGACATGGCAATGGACAGATCGAGGCCAGCGGCATCGTTATCGATGATCGTACCGACGGCGATTGACGCTGGATCAATCAGCCGCAGACCAGAATCTCCGGTTGCAACAAACAGCCGCGATCCATCGATTCCGATCGCTTCTACTGCTGTTGACGAAACGGCCTCAAACAGGAAGATTGCATTTGCAGGATCGAAGACTTCATAGCCGGAAACGCTGCCGTTGTCGGTACCGATGAACGCCGTATCACCAGTAATCTCGATTGAAGTAACGTTGTATGCGCTGCTGAGCGCCGGTAAATCCACGCCACCCAAGAGTATCGGTGATGACGGGTCTCGAATGTCATAGATTGCAACTGACTCGCCAGTAGAAACGTAGACCCGTTCCGCAACGGCGGTGATCGCGGCCCCTGTACTGACGGTATTGTCTTCAAACAACGTGACGACGTTTGCTGGATTGCTCACATCCAGAATCCGGAAACCGTCCGGGGAACTGGTCGTGAACGCTGTCGTTCCACGGACAGCCACACCATCAACGCCATCAACGACACCAACCTCTCGAATATCGGCCGGATCACTGATGTCAAAAATCGTCATCCTTGGCTGGCTGAAAATGACTCCGTCAGGAACGCTTGGCACGTATGCGAAATCGCCTACCACTTCAACTTCTCTGGTCAGTCGGGTGAAGTTCGCGAAGGAGCCTAACTCAGTGACATTTGCTGGGTCACTCACGTCCAAGACGCGAAGCCCCATGTCACCATCAGCGACATAGGCCCGGTCACCTACGACATCAACGTCAAACGCACTGCCGGGTGTGTCAAACTCACCAAGAAGCGTTCCAGCACGATCAAAAATACGCAAGCCGGTATCACCGTCTGCCAGATAGACGACTCCGGCAGCGACATCAACACCTCGACTCACGCTGGCGGTACTGACAACATCGGTCTCAATCAAAGCGTCGTTCGTCGAATAAACTTCAATCGCTCGCCCTTGCGAATCAACATTTCTCACGTCCGCCAAAAACGTCTCGCTGGATTCGATATCCATGTCATCCGTGAGCGAGACCACAAACGAGACCTGTTGCCCATCTGCTCCCGAGAAACTCAATTGCTGACTCGAAGCGACATAGTCTTGACCGGCAGTGGCACCACCGGTGACATCCGTCGTTTGCGCAGTGACGGTGAACGCGGTGTCCACTTGGCCACTGAGTTCCGCGATGAAAGTGATCGTGCCGTCACCCTCGTTGGCAGTCGCATCCAAGATCTGCAAATTCGCGGTATCGTCGTCCCGGATCGTCACCGTCGTAACGCTGGCAAAGATTGGCGTGAAGATTTGGAAACCGCCAGTCGTGGTGGCAACGGCCGCATGGCTCGAGAGGAACGGGAATCCTAAGCCGCCCGCTGACCCCGAAAGCGAAGCAACAGCGATCCGACTGACACGTCCTGTGGGCCCAATTGAAGCGGCCTCAAGCGTGCCACTGTCGTCGGCAATGATCAGAAAACCGTCGTCGAAGTCGATGTCCGTCGTGGCTCCCGCTCTCGTGAAACTGACGACCTCGGAAATCGCGATCACGTCACTGATGTCAAAGATGGTCACGCCAGTGGCGGTCCCCACAGCAACTTGCGGCCCACCGCTCTCGTCGTATTCCACCACGACGGCAGCAATATCAGTCGTTCCCAAAACCGCTGGGCTGGCAGGGTCGGTAATGTCGACCACTTGAAGATTGCTGGCGGTCGCCAACACAAGCTGATTGGTGTCCGGCAATCGAACATCGACGTCATTGATCGGACTTGGCGTAGCCAATGATCCAATCTGCACGATGTTTGTTGGATCAGAAACATCAAGCACCCTCAGTAGGCCAGTAGTCCCTATCGTGTCGACTTCAGCGAGGTAGACGATGTTGCCAACTCTGGCCAAACCGCGAACATTCGGCCCGCCAACCGGAAAGCTGCCTAGCCGAACCACGTTGGTGGGGTCACTGACGTCCAGAATCTCGAGCCCCGACTCTGTCGCGAGCGTCAGCACGCCTGTGCGAATGAATAAATCATCGTCATCAATTTCAATCGCTCGATCGACCAATGGAAACGCGCCCAACTCCGTCACGTTCGAGAGATTCGAGGTGTCAAAAACAACCAGTCCCGAATCAGCAGCGACATAGGTGATGGTCGTCGAAGGATCCACCGAAAACGGCTTGACTGCGTTGGCGACCAAACCCGGTGGCGCAACATCGACAAGAGTAAACCCGGTATTGGCGAGCATGTTGTCGAACCTGACGTTGCGATGGTCCGAAACGATTTCAACTGAAAACTGTTCCATCGCCTCGGCGACAAAGTCATCGTTTAGATTGACGGTGAAAGCTTGCACCTCGCCGTCATTGCCCGAGAAGCTCAGTGTGCTCGTTGCGGAAGCGTAGTCGGTGTCAGCGATGGCGCTTCCTGGAATTTCAATCGTCTGTGCGCCGACGGTGAACGGTGCAGAACGCTGCCCAACCTGGGTGACGTTGACCGTTGCAGTACCGGATCCCTCGGAAACAAAAACGTCTGAAACACGTAGGATCACATTGTCATCGTCGTCAATCCCGAAGGTTCCGACGCTACTCACGTCAACCACGGTGGTTGGATTGCTCAAGACAATCTGGAACTGCTCTGGGTTTTCGGCAATGTTGTCGTCGTTGATGACCAGAGAGATGAACTGCCTCTCAAACGCAGACCCTGTAAAATTGAGAGTGCCTGTTGAGACGCCGTAGTCATTCGAATCGGTGTCGATATCCTGAACGGAGTAGTCCACCGAAAAGGGACCACTGGTTGCGGCAGACAGAAGGACCGTAATATCCACGCTGCCAGGAAAACCCTCTTTGAAATCCAACTCTTGGATGCTGAGAGCTGGTAGTGAAATCTCTTCGCCTTCGAATGCCCCAATGTCGTTGACCGCCAGTGTGTCACCGTTTCCGTCTGTCGGCCGGGCGATGTTCCGTGCGTCGGTCGCAATCAACGTGGCCGAGCCTGCATCGATCGCGGGGCTACCTGGAAGCAAGGCGTGAGTGAGAATCGCGCCACCATTGTCCTGCAAAACGCCCAGCAGCGGATCGGTGTTGTTCAAATCGCCTGCAGCGCCGAAGCCCATCGACAACCCGCTATCGATGTTCGAACCGAGCGAATTGAACACGCCGGGCAAGGCGGCCCCGTTTCCTCCGGAAAAGATACTGGCCTCAAGATCGATGGCCGCGCCTTGGGCGGCGATATTCGAGCCCAGTCCGGGAGCGTTGTTGGAGACAATCGTTGAGTAGCGAATGCGTCTTAGCACAGTCGCAAAATTGTTGTCGTAAGCAATCCCGCCGCCGCTGCCGTTGGTCGAACTGTTGCCGCTGACGGTAACATTCGTCAAGTCGATGCCCGCAGCCGCGACGGCAATTCCGCCACCATCGGCGTTCGATTGGTTTCCTGAGATTGTCAAGCGATCAGCAGTCAGTACCGGCGTTCGGGCGAGCCCAATGAAGCCGATTCCACCTGCGCGTCCACCATTTGCAGTATTCGCGTCCACCGTCACGTCCGTCAGAACAACATCGACGTCGACCGCACCAAGACCACCTCCTTCGGCCGCAGTTGTGTTGCTACTGATCACCGTGTCGGTGATCGACAACATGTGCCCGTTGACGTCCTGTGAGATGACGCCCACGCCACCGCCGCCCGCCGCCGGCGAGTCCGCGGTGTTGTTCGTGACCGAAGAACTCTCGATGGTCACGTTCGAGTCAACCACTGCCACACCTGCTCCAGCAGGTGCAGTGTTGTTGTCGATGGTCAACCCACGAAGTGTCGCCATGGTCGTCTGAATGACCGCCAGTCCG
>JBGCGI010000244.1:0-45112 GCA_045110715.1 Rubripirellula sp. | reverse complement strand
CGGACAGAAACTGCAACTCCACCGCCCCACGCTGCCGGAACTTTTGGCTGGAAACGTAGGGGGCAGGAATGGTCGGCCGTGATCGAGACTCAAATTTTTGAGGAGTCGGCGTTCACTGCCTGTGCAGAGATCCTGCAGCGGCGCAGCATCACGCTGGATCGATGGTTTGAAGCGCGGGTCGGGACAGATGAAGGGGAAATGATCCAACCACCGCAGACAAGCGAGGTTGTGAACGATGGCTGAAACACTTGCTTTGGCAAAGCTGTCTTGGAATCGAAATCGGTGGTACGCCACAAACCTTCTTGCGGTTTTGCTCGTCGCACTTCTAGCGATGGTCATTGTGAGCGTGATGGAATTCAGCGATTTCGTTCAAAACTGTGCATTGATCGTCACCTTGTTCGTTTTGATGGCAACCGGCTTTGCAAGTCTTGTGCTGTTTGACTACAGCAACGAAGGGAATTTGAGCGATATCGAGAGCGGTTGCAATCACTGGGTGCTTCGGATGCCGATTGCGCCCTGGAAGATCGCTGTCGTTCCCATTGCGATGAAGACACTTTGGATCATTGGATGCTGGACCGTCTGCCTCGGCATCATGCATCACGCAGAGGTCCAAGATCGAATTCCCCTGATTGCACCACCAGTCTTTTTCTCGGGACTCTGCACGTGGATCCTTGTCTTTTCGTGGCGTCCCTTTCGCTACGGTTGGGCAAGACTCGTGGTGGTCGCGATTGCCGGAACGATTCTGACCCTCGGATTGGGAGCCGTGTTCAAGGTGTCCAGCATCGAAACACGCCATGTTCAATGGAAGAGTTTCGCCGAAATCTCTGCGGTGGTTCTGTCCTTCGCAATGTTCTTGGTTGCCATCCGGTTTGCAATCCATGGCGTTCGGCTTGCGCGGACCAACGCAATGGGAATCATCCCTCAAGAGAAGTCGCAAGACTTGGCCATTTTTCAGGGCCGAGATCGAGAACGTCAGTTCGGAAACGCAACTTCGGCCATCATGTTTTTTGACTTCCTCGCTTCGCGTTTCTGGCTGCGAAAAGTGTTTTTTGCCGTCGTGATCCCAAGCATTTGTATTTTCGTCTTCTGGGTGCCTCCTGGGCTGGGGTCCCTGATTCTCGTGCTGATCGTATTCGGATATCTAGCCGTCGTCGCCGTTCCACAAAAAGGGGGAGTACCGAACTCTCTCCCGCCTCACCTGGCGGCCAGTCCGATCAGCGACACCAGACTTGCTTGGTCACGAATGATCACAGCACTGGTGATCGCCACGGTGACTTTTCTTTTTGTGTTGCTAGTGTTTGCAGGTTGGGCGTGCTGGGAGGAGGGACGTGAAGCATGGCTGCAATGGTCCAAACAACGAGCAAACGAAGCTGGGTCCACTGCTGTCATCCAAATTGGCTTGAGATGGTCCATCGCGATTCTGATCGCGACACTCACTTTTGTGCTTTCGAGATTGAGCGCCAGCTACTGGGTGGAAATGACAGGAAGGCCTTGGGTCGCGATCGCAAACCTCTTCGCAATTTCGCTGATCATCGTCATCTCCGCTGGACTAGGAATCCGGTGGTTCCTGCAGCAAACGGACTGGGAAACGACAAGACAACAGGCCTTTGAGCTCTTGGAATGGGCCCCGTCGATTGCAACCACGTTGTTGCTGATCAAGGGAATCTCCGTAACCGCATCGGCGTGGACCCTCCATTGGCGACAAATCGCATCCCTGCCCACAATCGCATGCGCCATTGCGGGTTGGATCGCAATCGTCTCATTGGTATCGGTTACTTTGTTGGTTCTGATTCCCGATCCGAGATTCACTTGGAGCGTTTGCCTCGCATCCGTCACGCTGGTGATTCCGTTAGCTCGCGTTCTGATCGTGCCGTTCGCTGTCGCTTTGAATCGGCACCGTTGATCGAACGACGCGAGCGTTTTCGCGACCGATGTAGATTGCCAAGCCAGTCCAAACGACGGCGACTGGAATGACCAACCACGACAAAGTCGTCATGGCAAAGCCAGCGGACTCTCTTAGACCACGGTAGAGCGAGCCAACCATCGTGTCGCCGCCGCGGCGCACCACCGTGTCAATGAAGCTCTTTGCCTTGTATCGCTCTTCACGGTTCACTGCGGTGAACAGCACTTCGCGTGCAGGATTCGCAATTCCATACTCCGCTGATCGCCCCGTTACTGTGATCACGGCCAATACCGCGATCTCTGGAGACAACGCCAAGGCGCCAATGCCGAGGATATAGGCCGATGGCAGCACCGCGAGTGTCCACCCCAGCCCGACTGTGCGCATCAACCAACCGACAACGAAAAACTGCATCACAAGCGTAACGATAGAGACATAGAAATTGACGTTTGCGAAGTATTCCGTACTGGCTTCCTGAGCTTGCGAACCCGGCAGCGATTCGAACGCAGCCTTGACGATTTCAGATTGCTGGAAATAGATCGTTGTTCCACAGGTCGCCAAGAAGAAGCCATAGAAACAAATCGCCAGCAGATACTTCGACCGAACGACGGCCGTGAATCCTGCAAATGGGTTTCCGCCGGTCGCCTTTCCACTTCGAAGCTTCACTTGGTCGTCGGCCAAACGCGAGTATGAACGCTCGAGTGAAACATAGACAAGCAAGCCGAACGCGAGTGAGACAAACGGAATCAGCATCAAGTTCGCAACTCCGATTTTGCTGACCAGACGTGCGGCGACTTGCGAGCCGAGCATGCCGCCGATCGTTCCACCACCGGCAATGATGCCGAAGATCCGGCGACCTTGTTCGGTCGAGAGCATGTCACCCACCACACTCCAGAAAAACGAAACGATGAACAATCCAAACACGCTGATCCAGATGAATAAAACGCGAGCGATCCAGATCTGCCATGCATCAGGCGCGAATCGCATCGCTACCCAAAAGAGCCCGAGGTTGGCAATGAAGAAGGCGTAAATGCAGGGCACCAGTCGCTTGCGATGAAACCTACCGACTAGGACGGAGTACAGCGGAATTGCGATCAACATCGCAACAAAGGTAGCCGAAAACAGCCAAGACAGATTCTGAATCCCATAGGCAGTGCTGATCTGCTCTCGTATAGGTCGCAGAATGTAATAGCTGAGCAGAATCAGAAAGAACCAAGCGCCCCCGTGCCGCAGCACCGAGCGTTCCTGCGGCGACATCTCGCCAACAAATTTATCTTCGAAGGATTGGAGCATGCCGCGCCGCTGGGTTCATTACCTATTGATCGGCGCCGGTTGAACGATTCCGAGAATCCTCTTCTCCCACCAAGCAGTCATGCTTCGCTGACAAGAAGCCGAGCCTACGGAAAGATACTAACATTTTGCGGAGGACGCAGGTGGCCGATGAACCATGTCACCTTGGCGTCTTTCTGCCGAGCAACCAGTGCGTCGAACAACGCGTTGCTGGCATCTCTACGAAGCTGGCTTTGATCGGCTAAGTCCTCAAAACTTTGCTTCCCAACCTTGCGATCGCTTACGAACAACAGGTGCATGCCGAGCGGACTGCGAACGGGTTTGCTAATTGCACCGACAGCAGTCAAACGCACAACCGCCATCACCGACTTGGGAAGATCACCGTCTTTCTCAACCCAACCAACTTTCCCTCCGTCTGCTGCGGTCCCGGCATCACTATGAGACGTCGCTGCTTCAGCAAAGGATTGAGCAATCGTCCCACTTGCACGAATTTCGTCTGCAAGCTCTTCCATTCGTACGCGTGTTGTCTCGACGGAATCAGGATCACTGGTGTCCATCTTCACAAAAACCTGAGACACCTGCCAACGGCTTCCACCATACCGATCGCGGCGCCCATCGAAGAACAGTCTGAGATTTTTGGATGTCATTCGACTCTTCAGGTACTGAGCCCATGCCGTTCGCCATGCCAGATCAGCCTTGAGCGATACTGAATCTGATTTCCTGGCCTTCGCTTGTTCTTCAAGACTACTGCCGCGCCGTTTGGCTTCTGCAACGTACAAACCCAGTTGGCGATCGATCACGTTTTGCAATGATTCACCACCATCCTCGCGCAGCGATTTCATTGCGAGATGACGTCGAACCAAGAGTGTCGCAGTCGCCTGTTGAACGGGGACCTCAACTCGACCGAGGTCCCGCACCTTCAGTCGTTCGGTCAAGACAAGGTTCATCTCACCCAAGTAGATTGCCTCGCCGTCGACCGCTGCGATTGGGTCAGTCGGTTCCAAGTCATCAGCGGCCTGCAGGGGAACGGACAGAATGCCCAACAGCAGGAAGCAGCACGGTAAAAAAAATTTGCGAGTCACGGCAATGCGATGTCCTGAATGACAAACGGAACTTCATTGGGAACCACGGCAGTTGGCGACTGGTAAATGAACGTCGATTCTCCCACCACGTCTCCAAGATCGAAAAGGTAGCCGATGCCAACCCCCGACGCGGTTTGGCGAAAGACCTCGTAGCCCAAGTGCTCCGCCCTGGAACCGTCTTTACGTTTGACATACACCTCATTCTCAAAAATCCAATGGCGGTGACTTTCAAGAGAACGGTCCGCATCTTGAAGCTCAACAGCGATCCGAAGTTCATGGAGTGGACCATTCTTGCGGATCGCCTCGACCTGCACCGTCATTGAATCGATCGTCTTCTTGCTGTTCGCCTCCTTCAGCGGAAGCTCAAAAACTTGTTCTTTGCCTGGCAGCAACGCTCGAATGATGCCAGATAACGCGGTGATTTTCTCGGGCTGACCTGCAGGCAACTTCATCGGTAGATAGAACTCGCTAAACGCGATGTCACTATTGGTGGCGATGTCGATTGTCTCGCCAGACTCCTGTGGCTTCAAAACCGCATCGTCATCAAGGCGACCTGTCAGCTGAGCGATTGGAATTGTCAAGCCAATGGGAGTCAGACGTGGCTCCCAACTGATTTCGACACTGATATTCAGCCCACTCAGATTTGGCTGGTTCAAACTTCGACGTGAGGTGACCGACGTGGGCTCAATTCTGTAGACCCCCGTGTAGGCCGCTGAGTCCACTCGGGATGGTCGTTCTGGATTGCGAGCGACGATCTGCAACGTTCCGGTATCGCCTCCATAGAAATTGATGTCCAAGTTTGTTTGATCCAACACCAAGTCGATTGCGTGCCAAAACGTCAGCGGCGCATCGACAGGGCTGACAGCCATCGCCTCGTCGGCATCACACTCGAATTCAATTCCGCTATCGCGGCTGATCGCTTCGAGCGCCTCACCAAGCGTACGGACATCGCTGAGTCGAATGCTGATCACTCCCGATTTCGTTTCCGCCTTGGTGCGCATCGACTTGAGTGCTTTGCGAACACGAGTCAAGCGTTCGGAAGCCTCGATGGAAACGCCAACGCGTGACTCCGGCAGAAACTCCAACACTTGGGGGCCCGCCTGGATCAACTTCTGTTCGGCTTCTTTTCTCTTACTGAGGCTTGGAGCATCGAGTTCGTCCACCCATTCCAATACGTCGGACTTCAAGTCAATTGAATCCGCAGCAACCACCTCGGATGATTCCGTCGCCGCTTCCCCAGGCTCTTGCGACAAGCTCAGATGCATTGGAATCGTGACAGCGAGCAGAGTGACCACCAAGGGCCGAGTCCGACGAAGCGAACTGCCAAGAGAACCGAATCGATGTTGGATATTCGTCATGGTCCTCACAACAGGAATGCGGCTTGAACATGAACCAACCTCATCACGGCAATTCGCGGGCCGCACCAGAGAAGCTAATTCTTAAGGCACGATTCTAACCTAGCCTGCAGGTAGCCGTCCAAGTCTGGATGCCCACTTTGTCGCCTCGTTTGTCGCCTTGATTTTTCCATGACAACTGCTCCTGTGAACGCAACCGTACTCAAATCGCTTGGTTTGTCCTTCTTTCTCACCGGACTCCTGCTGGCCCCCGCCAGAGCCCAAGCACCGGCGGTCGTGCAGTTTTTCGACGCTGGAAAGGTTCGCAAGGGGATCACGCTGGTCGAGTTTGCACAGGAAGTGGTTGTGATTGGGCGTGATGGCTGGATGCACTCGCTGAATCCCAAGGACCCAAAAACCCAGATCAAACGACTGAACGAGAAGTACGAAGTCGCCTCGGTTGCCGAACTGCGGAATCAGCTTCGCGCAGAGTTTGGTCGGGAATTTGACGTGATCGCGACGAAGAACTTCCTTGTCGTCCAACCCAAGGGCCGTGGAGACCGCTGGCCGAGACTGTTTGAGCAATCTCACCGTGCGTTTACCGACTACATGAGCAAACGCGGCGTGAATACACGCGTGGGACGCTTCCCGATGGTTGCAGTCGTCTTTCCAGATCAAAGTGCAATGTACGCGGAGTTCAAGCGACTGAACATCAACATGTCACGTGTGGCAGGTGTTTACTCCGGGGAAAGCAATCGTGTGATGACGCACGACGGGGGACGTCTATCTGACATCGCAGCCACCGTTCGACACGAGGCTGCTCATCAATCGGCCTTCAACTCGAATGTCCATAGTCGAGTGAATGACACGCCAAAATGGATCAGCGAAGGGATTGGTCAGATGTTTGAACCACGAGGAATGACTGACGCCAGGAGCGCGAGTCGCCAAGCCGACCGAGTGAATCGTGACAGCGAATCGTTCATCAAAGACAAATACAGCGACCCCCGTGACTCGCGATTCAGTGAAACAGTGATGCAATTGATCAGCGATGACACCATGTTCAAGAACGATCGTCAGGTTCGCGAGGCCTATGCGGTTTCGTGGGCAATGATGTTCTTCTTGGCAGAACGACAACCCGATGCATTCGCAAAAATCATCAACCACACCGCTTCTCGACGTCCTTTCAAGGACTACAGCCGAGCCGAACGGGTTCGCGAGTTCGAGAACATCGTTGGCGTTGAAACTTTCGAGTTCAGTAAGAAAGTGATGTGGTTCCTACGAACCCTCTAATCTCCGCACTGGTCCAAGCCGCTGAGCGCGGCGCGCTGAGCTGGACACCTGCGAATTGGCATTCACTTACCGTCGAAAAGCGATTCCAATTGGTGAATCGGTGTCCTTCCACGGTCCTTTCCCTTTCGGATTCCCGTGTTTTCACTGTGAAACGCGGGCTCTGGTCGTGAAACAGGAAAAAGAGCCTGGATTCGCTTCCAAATCCTGGACGATCACGACCACCCACTCCTATCATTCATTTGTCCAAGCGACCGAATGGGAGTGGAGGAAATGGCGGAGGACGACGTTGGATGGATCAACGAAGATGCTGATTTAACGTAGTAGCCCGAGAGTGCCGAGCAAGCAGGTTATGCCAGAATTCTTGACGACGCCTACAGTGCAAGCTGGGGCTGCCGTGCTGGTCCTATGCGTCCTGATTGCGGCAGGTTTTTATCTGATGGCAAGCTTTCGCGACTACGCGGCTGAAGACCGGGAGACGAGCGAAGACGTGCTCGTAAACTTGTCAGAAATGCATCTGAAAGGTGACATCAGCGACGAAGAATTCCGAACAATAAAATCGAGAACCCATCGGCAAACTTTGGAATCAAGCAAAACGGATGAGTCGTCCCTCCCGGATGTCTCATCACCAAACGACCAGACTCAAACCGAAGACTGAACCTAACCCTTTTCCAACCATCATTCGTCATGATCCCTCATGGCGGATGCCAGACCGAAAAGCACGCGGCGAAGACTTCCGACCGAGTTGAAACTCCCAGTTTGGAACAGTCACGCTTTTTTCCAAAGCACGTCAGAAGGACAACCCCTCCGCCTGTTTGCCTCCCATTCCATGTGGCATGCATTCGGAAACTATAAATTTGTTTTTGAAATAACCACGATTGGCTCGAGCGTTCGAGGATACGGATGACCCACCTTGTGAAAGCAGGCTGGAATTTCCAGTCAGTATTCACGAGGTTAGCATTCGAGCCGTGGCCCGAAACCGTTGACGCGCGAACGAGACGTTGAGATTCAGTCTACGATGAGTGTGGAGCGAAAGCTCACGAATAACACATTCTCACAGACTGCAAGACCAACCTATCGTTCGCTCAATCAGGAGTCGTGTATGCCCTCGAAGGATAACTCTAGCTCTCGCCGTGGAACCTCTTCAAACAAGAAGAACGCTTTTTGTTCTTTTTGCCGCAAGAGTTACCGCGATGTTGGACCTCTCGTTGAAGGTCCAGGTGACGTCTACATATGTAGTGAATGCATCGAGCTTTGCCAATCAATTCTCGACCAAGAACAGAAACGACGCGGACCAAGCAAGTCTCTGTTCAACGATATTCCAGCACCCCGGGAAATCGTAGAGCACTTGGACGAGTATGTGATCGGTCAGTCGTCCGCCAAGCGTGTCTTGGCAGTTGCTGTCCATAATCACTACAAGCGCCTGACCAGTGAATGGGACGGCGGATCGGACGTCGAGATTGAAAAGAGCAACATTCTGCTTGCTGGTCCAACCGGCAGTGGAAAAACGCTCTTGGCTCGTTCGCTCGCTCGCATGCTGAACGTCCCTTTTGCAATCGGAGACGCGACAACGCTAACCGAAGCTGGGTACGTAGGCGAAGACGTTGAGAATCTTCTGTTGAAACTGTTGCACGCAGCTGACTTCGACGTCGAAGCGGCCCAACGCGGAATCCTCTACATCGACGAAGTCGACAAGATTGGCAAAACGAGTGCCAACGTGTCGATCACTCGAGATGTATCAGGTGAAGGCGTCCAGCAGAGCCTGCTGAAGATGCTCGAAGGAACCGTTGCCAACGTTCCCCCCCAAGGTGGACGCAAGCATCCCGAACAGCAGTACATCCAACTTGATACGACGAACATCTTGTTCATCGTGGGTGGAACGTTCGTTGGGATCGAAGACATCATTCGCAAGCGACTTGGTCACAAGACGCTCGGCTTTGGTGGTGGTGATGCAGTGCGAAACGAGCAGTCGGCATCCGATCTGGTTGCCCAGGTGCAAACCGAAGACATCTTGCAGTACGGATTGATCCCCGAACTGGTCGGACGTTTGCCCGTGGTTAGCTATCTGCAACCGCTCGATGAAGAAGGTTTGGTCCAGGTGATGAAAGAGCCTAAGAACTCGCTCATCAAGCAGTACCAAGCTTTGTTCGAGATGGAGAACTGTGAGCTGAAGTTCACAGATGAAGCGTTGCTTTGCATTGCTCGAAGAGCACTCGACAAAGGTGTTGGAGCTCGAGGGCTTCGTGGTATTCTAGAAGACGTCATGCTGGACATCATGTATGACCTGCCCGATCAAGAAGAAGGCACGGTCTACACCATTGATGAAAGCGTCGTCTCCGGAACGCGCGGCCTATTCCAAATGCCTTCGACAAAAAGTGCGTAAGACAATCTAGCTAGCTCAGTCGAGATCTATACAAACGCCGAAGTCACGAACGTGGCTTCGGCGTTTTCTCGTGCGCCCAACGCACTCGATCATTCATCCAACGGTGGCAGTTTGCCGTCTTTCCCGTAGAACTTTGTCAGGTCAATACCAGCACGACGCTCCTCTTCCATTAGCTTGATCCGCGATTCCAAACGCTCCACGCGACGCATCAGTTGTGGGACCAAATCGATCGCTTCATCGTGCGGGGTTGGCCGCGGCACCGCTGGGTAACTCAGATGACGCTGCATCGCGGCGAACAGCAGCAGTGGCTCCTTTCGCCGATTGCCCAACGCAATTCGCCCTTCTTTGCGTCCAAGCAGGTACGGTCCCTTCCCGTCGGTCGATTCACCGGCGTCTTCGAGCCTCGCCTGATACTCTTCGCTGGCGAAGAACAGCAGATCTGCGAAGTCGACCAATCCGATCTCGGCACGTAGTTTCAAAATCCACTTCTTCCATGGCAAATCGAAAATGGGGTCATCGCTGGTGGCGGTGAGTCCTTTGTCGTAGTTCAACCGATTCCGACACAGCACCTCGAATCGAAAGAAGAAGAGGCCTTCTGCGGAGGGCGACTCAATTCGATACTTGGCCTCCGCCTCGAGGGCCTGCAGCGCCGTCTCAATCGCAAAGCGGCCTGTTTCAGCTTCCGCCTCCTGAATCATGAAGGACTGGAACGCCGTGAAGTAGTGCCCCATCTTGTACATCGCCGGCGCCATCAGACCGGAGTGCTTCAATTCGGTCAGCAGGTACTCGACTGCAATCGGCAAGTTCGTCGTGGCCAGGACCTCGTACTGAACCTGCTCCAAAAGCTCCTGCATCGGCATTTGGTCGGCCGAGCGTTCACGCAACAACTGAAACATGTATGCCTGTTCGACATACTCTGCGCGGTCAAGCGGATTCTGCGGCAGAGAAGTTGGTTCAGGCATGCGTCATCCGGAGCAACGCTCGCCAGAGAGCGTAGGGCTTGGCCATGACGTCGATCCAAGCGACGGCGTCGCCGATCAGCCACCGTATGACGACGGCAGCAAAGTCACGCTTCTATTCTACGTACTTGCGGAAGACGACACAGGCATTGTGGCCTCCGAAACCGAAGCTGTTGCTCATAGCAACATTCACGTCCAAGGCTTGCGCTTCATTGGGCGTGTAATCCAAATCACATTCCGGATCAGGATTCTCCAAGTTGATCGTCGGCGCTACCGTGCTGGACTGGATCGTCTTGCACAGAATCACTGCCTCAATTCCACCACTGGCACCTAACGAGTGGCCCAGCGCCCCCTTGGTACTACTGATTTTGGTTTTGTAGGCGTGATCACCAAAGACGTTTTTGATCGCCTTGGTTTCGGCTTTGTCGCCAAGCGGAGTACTGGTTCCATGTGCGTTGATGTAATCGACGTCCGTTGGTTTCACGCCGGCATCTTCCAACGCAGCAGTCATCGCAGCGGAAGCGCCAGCCCCTTCAGGATCAGGAGCGGTGATATGGCCGGCGTCGCTTGTCGTTCCATAACCGAGCACTTCCGCATAAATCTTTGCGCCACGAGCTTTGGCGTGCTCCAGTTCCTCAAAGATCAGAAGCCCACTGCCTTCTCCCAAAACGAAACCATCGCGTTGGGCGTCGAACGGCCGACTCGCTCGGGTGGGTTCCTCATTGCGAGTCGACAGAGCTTTCATGTTTTGAAACGCAGCCAATCCCATCATGGTGATCGCTGCCTCCGTGCCACCAGTGACGACCAAGTCGGTTTCGCCAATTCGAATGCTGCGCAGTGCATCCCCCATCGCGTTGGTTGCGCTAGCGCAAGCGGTGGCCACAGCGTAGTTGGGTCCTTTCAATCCATAGGTGATCGAGAGGTTCCCACCAGCAGCGTTGACCATCATTTTTGGAACCGTGAATGGGCTCACGCGATCGGGACCTTTTCGGATCATCCGTTCAATCTGAACTTCGATCTCTCCCAGTCCACCGATACCAGACCCAAGAATCACGCCGCACTTGGTGCGATCGGTCTTGTCGAAGTCAATTCCGGAATCACGAATGGCTTGCCCGCCAGCGTGAACCGCGAATTGAGTGAATCGATCGAGTCGTTTGACTTCACGCTTATCGACGAACTCCGAGATATCAAAATCCGGAATGTCACCACCGAAATGAACTTTATATTTCGTGGTGTCCAGAGTCGTCAGGTCATGGATACCGCTTTCGCCAGCGATCAACCGATCCCAAAACGTATCGACATCGTTCGCCAAAGGCGTGACGA
The DNA here is from genome assembly GCA_045110715.1 of Rubripirellula sp. Taxonomy (GTDB): domain Bacteria; phylum Planctomycetota; class Planctomycetia; order Pirellulales; family Pirellulaceae; genus Rubripirellula. Next base: position 33,554 of record JBGCGI010000244.1, on the reverse strand, counting down.
CACCAATTCCCGTGACCACGATGCGTCGTGATTTGTCTTCCATCCGTCTGCCTTCGAGTGCCGGTCAACAACGAAAAGTCGCGTTGCTAAAACAAATGCCGCCCGCGAAATATCGAGTCGATGAATTCTCGGACTCGATTTCAGGGGCGGCAAACTCGGAAAACCGAACTAGGGCCAACCAAATTGGCGACCAAAGTCAGGCATCTTCCCCTTTGGCGTTTTCGATAAAGTCAACAGCTTCACCCACCTTTTGAATCTTCTCTGCTGATTCATCGGGGATGCTGATGTCAAACTCTTCTTCGAGTTCCATTACCAATTCGACCGTGTCCAACGAGTCGGCGCCGAGGTCATTCACGAATGATGTTTCGCGAGTGATCTTGTCTTTATCGACACCAAGTTGTTCAGACACGATGTCGATCACACGTTCTTCGACAGTAGCCATGAGCAGTCTCTAAAAAGTATTTCCGCAGAAGCTGGAAGTGGTTGATTTATTGGGACGCCTTCACAATCGCAAAGTGAGCCCACGTCCGTTGATAGAGCCCAGCAAAACCGATTGCTTTCGTCGAAAAGATAGGTGAAACAAGCAAAAGGCGTCAATACGCCGAAAGGCGGTTCCCTGACTTGTTTTGCGAATAAACCCAGCCAAGCCGGGGATTTATTCCACCAAGTCGGCAAACTCCCATCCAAAACAGTCAGGGAATTTACCAAATAACTTCTCTCAGCCGATCATGCCGCCGTCGACAACGAGCGTCTGGCCAGAGATGTAGCCTGCATCCTTCGACGCTAGGAACAGCACCGCGGCGGCAACCTCTTCGGCTTCGCCCAGCCGCTTGGCAGGAATCCGCTTCTTGGCCTCCTCCAGAACGACCTCTCCCAATTCGGCGGTCATTTCACTGGCGATGAATCCCGGAGCCACACAGTTGACCGTGACGCCCCGACTGATCAGTTCCTTGCTTAGCGTCCGCGTGAGCCCGATCATTCCCGCCTTGCTGGCGGAGTAGTTGGCTTGCCCTGGATTGCCAATCATGCCCGAGATGCTGGCCATGTTGATGATCCGACCGTACTTGGCACGACGCATGATGCCAGCAGCTGTACGGCAGCAGACAAAACAGCTGGTCAAGTTGGTTGCAATCACGTCATCCCATTCTTCGTCCTTCATTCCTCGCATCAGCTTGTCGCGAGTGATCCCAGCGTTGTTGACCAAAATGTCCAGACGCCCATGCTTTTCCTTGACTCCTTCGATGACTTCCGCAGCAGCCTTGCGGTCAGTCACGTCACAGGAGACAGCCTCAGCTGACCCGCCGCCAGCTTCGATTTCGGCAACCGTTGCCGCCAGCTTATCGGCATTGCGAGCCAGGCAAACGACGTGAGCACCGTTGCTGCCAAGTACGATCGCGACAGCCTTACCGAGGCCCTGCGAGGCTCCCGTCACGATTGCAACTTGCTCTTTCAGGTTGGTGTTCGTCGAAAGTTCCATGGCTGATTCTTTGTGAGAAGTGAATGAAAAAGAGCGTTCTTGCCGAAACAGTGGCAATTCGCGAGGCAAAGCTAAGCAGCGTCGCCGAAACCGTCTGTAGAAATCTTCCGGTTGATCCGCTTCAGCGTTCCGCGAAGCACACGGCCAGTGCCAATTTCTTCGAAGCGATCGATGCCGTCTTCGAGCATCTGGCGAATCGAGTCTTCCCAGCGCACTGAACCAATCACTTGGCGACTCAGTAAGCCTCGGATTTCATCGGCCGACTGATGCGGAGCCGCGTCAACGTTGCTGTAAACCGGGATTCGGGTGTCCTGGATAGGCATCTCGGCAAGCGCCGACTTCAGTTCCGCAACCGCTGGATCCATCAATGCGGTATGAAAGGCACCGGCAACGGAAAGCGGGATCACCTTCATCGCGCCTGCCTCCACTGCGGCTGGGATCAGTTTTTCGATTGCCGTTTTGTGTCCGGATACGGCAATGTTGCCAGGACACAACAGGTTCGCCGGTTGCAAGACTTCGTCATCGTCTCGGCATTGATCACAAACCGACTGCAACGCCTCCAGATCCAATCCCAAGACACTGGCCATGCCACTGGGAACCGCATCCGCGGCAGCTTGCATTGCCTGGCCACGGCGTTGAACGAGCTTCAATGCGTCAGTGAACTGCAATCCACCTGCAAAACAAACCGCTGTGTATTCACCAAGACTTAGGCCAGCGGCCGCCTTCACAGCTGCGATTCGATCGGGCTGCTCTTCCCCCAGGACGCGTGCTGCTGCAATTCCTGTGGTAAACAACGCCGGCTGACTGAACTCGGTTGCGTTCAACTGGTCCTCGGGACCTTCGCAACACAACTTCAAGAGATCGTAGCCAAGCACTTCAGAAGCTTGGTCGAAAAGACTGCGCGCAGTTGTATAGGTCTCACAGAGCCATTGCCCCATGCCGACATTCTGCGCACCTTGTCCTGGGAAAAGTATGCCAACTGAATTCATGTTCGAAGAACGCCGCTTAGCTTTCTTCGTGTTCAACAACCGTCCGTCCCTGGTAATAGCCGCATTTTGGGCATACCGAGTGGGTTGGAACAGCGTTGCTGCATTGTGGGCAGTACCCGATCTGACGCTTCTTAACGTGATGATGCGAGCGTCGTTTTCCAGATCGACTATTCGAGTGTTTACGCTTTGGGACAGCCATCGCTGTAGGTCCAATATGGTTGGATGGAAGTTTTTTGGAGCCGCGTATCGTAGGTTCTAGAGCCCGATTTCGTCAACGCTCACAATCCATCGTTTTGCCAAATCGTGGCAATTCTCACCGAATTCTTGCCATTTCAGGGCTTCGTTCCCACGGCGATCCCCATATTCGCTTTGCTTGCGGCGATGAAAGCGAACTGAACCCCCTGAAGTCCCAGGTCTATCAACTGACTCTGAATCGCTTCCAGGGTCCGAATGTGCCCAGCCTGAGAGCCAAGATCCAAACGCAGAGCCTCGATGCTCTCGGATAAATTCGGTTTGGTTGGGCCTCGGAATAGATCGATCACCGCAATCCGGCCACCGGGTTTCAACGTTTTCACTGCACCATCGAGCAACGAACTCGCCGCCTGAGCACTTAACCCTCCCACCCGCTGCGCAATCACCGCCAGATCGAAATCCTCCTGCGGCAATTCTACCTCCAACGATTCGGCCTCAATCGTTTCAAATCGCTCACCCAAACCGATCGATTCTGCGGTCGCCCGCGCTGCCACAAGCGCAGCCGCGTTGTCGACCGCCACGATGGTCGACTGCGGATCCTGATGTGCCATCGCGCAGCTCCAAACTGCCGAGCCACAGCCAAGATCCAGAATTCGTGCCCCCGCAACCTCGCCTTCGCCGCCAACATTCAGAATTTCGGCCGCCTGAATTGCAGCTGGCGTATGAGCCCACTGGGTCGCGGCAACGTAGTCAGCCAGTGCCTCTGAATCGGATCGAGTCCGTTTACCGCGGACCTGGTCGGCAAGCGTCGACCACATTTGATCCCCCAGATCCTCGTCGTACTGACACAGCAAATGGGCCGCCCGAGAGAGAGCAAAATCGTCTTCGTACTTCTCAACGATTCCAGTGGCCACCAATCCATCCAGCAACAACTTTGTCGAATCCGGCACCAGCGAAAGCTGATTACAGATTTGTGGCAACGTCCGCTGGCCTTCACGCAGTTCGGCAAGCAGACCGACCTCCCGCGCTGTGCGAATCAAGTGCGAGGCAGCATTGATCTGCATCAAATGCTGATACTGCGTCAGAGTTTGATCTTGAGCCGTCAAAATGAATCCAATTCTAGGAAATCGTGTTCAATTCAAGACGCGTTGGAGGCTTGAATCGCATCCAAAACAACTTTGCATCGCTTCATCGCAACATCATAGTCCTCAAACGTCAGTGATTGGTATCCATCACTCATTGCGGTACTTGGATCAGGATGCACTTCAACGATCAATCCGTCGGCTCCTGCTGCCACCGCCGCCACCATCATGTCAGGCACCAAATACGCGTGGCCCGTTCCGTGACTCGGATCGATGATCACTGGCAGGTGTGTCTTGCGATGCAGGTACGTGACACTTGCCAAAGGCAGCGTGAAACGCGTGTGGCCCTCGAACGTACGGATGCCTCGCTCGCAAAGCATCACTTGATCGTTGCCCTCGTTCAAAATGTACTCGGCAGCCAAGAGAAACTCGTCCATGGTCGCCGAAGCACCTCGCTTCAACAACACGGGCGTGCCCGACTTCCCAACTGCCTCAAGCAGGCGATAGTTCTGCATGTTGCGAGCCCCGACTTGCAACACGTCGGCATACTTCGAGACGAGATCAACGTCTTCTGTGCTCATGACTTCCGTGAAGACCGCCAGGTTGGTTTCATCACGGGCGGCGGCCAACATTTTCAAGCCATCCTCTTTCAATCCTTGAAAACTGTAGGGGCTCGTTCGCGGCTTGAATGCGCCACCACGCAATCCAGTGGCGCCGGCAGCTTTGGCAGCCCGTGCGGTCTCCAGAATTTGGCTTTCGCTTTCGACGCTGCAGGGGCCAGCAACCATCCCGACTTCGCCGCCCCCCGCTACGAAATCCAAGATTTTGATCTGGCTTGGTTCCTCACGAACTTCCCGGCTAGCCATTTTGTAAGGCGCCACGATTGGCACGACCGCAGAAACACCATCGCCGCTTTCCAGCGACTCTTTAAAGTCTTCCCGCTTCTCGCCGATTGCTGCGACAACCGTTCGCTGGGTGCCGACGATCACGTTCGACTTCAAACCCAAGGCCTCCACTCGCTTGACCGTCTCGTCAACTTGCTTTTGCGTCGCGCCTTGTTCCATCACCACAATCATTACAACACCGTTTTGGTTTGATTCGTGCGAATATTCAATACTTACGATTCTGATGCGGTCAGACTGTTTTTCCAAGCCGACTAGTTCGCCTGAAGGGCTGGAATCCCGCGAGCCTGCGCGAAACCGACGCCAATCTCACGCGATGAGATCATTGGTTTGCTGCAGAGAATCGGACAACCCGATTCACACGATCACCAGCGCGAGAACCGGCCGATTTAGCCTGCCGTCGCCCACTGGACCCAAGACTGCACAAACTCAATCGGAGTGGCGCGAAACGCCGCAAAGAACGCCTGATTGAACGGCTGCCCCTTTTGAAGGTTGCGAAGCAGATTGTCATAGTTACGACGATAGGACCCCAACATCGAAGAGGCAATCGCCGCACCGATTCGATCGGTGTGCTCTGGAGTCAACTTTCCTTCCAGGAACTGCTTGGCGTTGCCCATCGCTGCGAGAGCTTGTGAAGTCTCCGCGTCGGCGCGTTGGCGAGCCTGACGATCACGGCTCGCGTTCTTGCTAGATGATTTGCTGCCGCGTTTCGCTGCCGTGACGCCGACTCCCTCGGCTAGCCACCGAGGCACGTCACCACCGCGCGTGGAGACTGCCAAACTGATCAACGGCGCGGTCATTCGCGACACGATCTCTTCCTCCTCATCTCGATCCGTCGCCACCATCGAAACGTAGGCGTCGATGCCATCGAACTTCCAATGGCTCGTCCATTCCGAAGGCACGCCTCGCGATTCAACCATTTTGGCGAACTCGCTGTAGTCATACCGACGGGGAAGTACAAAGATGGTCGCTCGCCCTTTAAAGAAAGCCTCGCCCGCTTTTCCACTGACAACCGTGCCGACCTTCTTCATTTGCAACTCGGCCTGCTCAGCGACAAGTTCAATGGTACCGGCTGCAGAAGACCCAATCACAAAAAAGTGATCTGTTGTTTTCGTGGAAATATCGCCGCCTGAAGCAACCACCAGCTTGAGATTCTTCTCCGCTAATTCTTGCCGCCGCTCGCTGATCTGCTCAGGAGTTGCCGCGGCAGCCCAGGCAAGTTGGCTCATCACCCGTAGCGGTTGATTCTCGCTGGCTCCATCAAGCGTGGCTCCCTCATCGATCCACGTGGAGATCAGTTTGATCGAATCTTCCGACAGCGCAGGACGGCCACCAGCGGGCATTTGCTCACCCACGGTGCCACGCAGCTTCTGTACCAGCAAGCTCTGCTCTCCCTTGCCCGGCATAATCACGGCGCCGCTGTCACCGCCTCTGAACAACTGGGCGAAGGAGTCCATTCTCAGTCCGCCACGAACCTGCATGGCATCGATATGACAGCCGTTGCAGTTGTCAACCAAGAGCGGTGCAACGTCGGCTGCAAAACTCACGGTCTCGTTTCCGGTGGCCCGCTTGACCGCCGGACGTGGTGCGTTCCCCGTCGCCATGGGTGTGCTGCCAGCGATCGTCATACTCGGGTCTTGCCCGTCAAACTTTGCACCAGCAACGATCCAAGCCTTCAGCGTTTGCAGTTCCTGGGCGGAAACCTTGCCACCGCCACGAGGCATATCGCCAGTTTCGATCGTCTCGATCAAGCGACTGCCAATGGTGTCCCCCGCGAAAATCACAACCCCTTCGGGCGGACCCTTCATCAACGCTTGATAGGATGCCAAGTTAAAACCGCCTTTGCTGTCCGCGGCATGACAGCGACCACAGCGATTGGCCAGAATCGGCGCGATCACTTTCGTAAAGCTAATTCCAGCAGTCGGCGGAGTTGGCGTTGGCGCGGGCTTGGTCGGTTTAGGCTTCGGCTTTGCCGGCGTTGCCATCGCCGGTTCTGCCGCGGGACGGGTCGGCCTGCGAAATGGCGGCAACGCAACTCCCTCAAACTCGAGCAACGTGTGAGCCTTCGCGATTCGCGCCATGGCCGGCTCGATCGCGTCGAACAACTCTGGCGATCCGTCCTTGGTCGCCGTTTCAATCTGACCCATCGCTTCGCGAATTTTCTCGCCAGCCGCCTCGTACTCACCCGCCTTAAAACGGACGCCAGCTTGCAGAACCGAAGCGTTGATGGCTTTGACCATCCGCTTTTGCAACGGATTCATCTCGGCCGACAAAGTAGCGGAGAAACAAAGAGCAATTGCGAGAGCAAGGAATCGCATCAGCAGGCCTGGTCAAGCTGGAGAGAAAAAGACGAGCGTCCAAGGGAGAACGCTCAAACTCAGTATAAGTACTCAGCGAATGGCTGCCTAAACAGATCGCCACCTAAACAGATCGCCGGCCAGGGCGAGCCCTGGCCGGATGCGACGACTGCTCGGGATCAATATTCGTTTCCGGTCGCACCAGAATCGACCGCGGCGGCCGCAACGGCACCTTTGACGGCCTGGCGAACCTGCCGCGATTCCAATTCTGCTTTCAACTTGGCAATCGCTTCCTTGGTCGGCATCGATCCCAAATCGCCATCGATCCGGTCGCGCAACGCGACCTGTCCGGCTTCGGCTTCCTTGGGACCGACAACGGCCATGTAGTTGACCAAGTCCAGTTGGGCGTTGCGAATCTTGGCCTGCACTTTGCCGCCACTGGAGTCCACGGTGACCTTCAACCCCGCCTCCTCCAGCTCGCGAGCGACCTGCACGGCATAGTCGATCGACTTGTCGCTCAATGGAAGGACTCGGACTTGCTCGGGCGACAACCACATCGGAAATGCACCCGCAAAATGCTCAATTAGCATTCCAGTGAAACGTTCCACGGATCCAAACGGAGCACGATGAATCATCACAGGACGATGCGAAGCATTGTCGTTGCCGTTGTATTCCAACTTGAACCGCTCGGGCAGGTTGTAGTCCAATTGAACGGTACCCAACTGCCACGATCGACCGATACAGTCACGCACCATGAAGTCGGCCTTCGGACCATAGAACGCGGCTTCACCAGCCTCTTCATTGAAATCAAGTCCCGATTGCTCCAGCACACTTCGCAGAGCCCCCTCGGCTTGATCCCAGTTCTCTTCACTTCCAACGTACTTGTCGCTGTCAGGATCGCGTAGAGACAACTGAACGCTATAGTCTTCGAGTCCCACCGCCTCCAAAACGAACTTGGTCAGTTCGATCGTGGCCTTAAACTCTTGTTCGACTTGGTCCGCAGTACAGAAAATGTGCGCATCGTCTTGAGTCAATCCACGAACACGAAGCATTCCATTCAACTCGCCTGTTTGCTCGTGACGGTAAACGGTACCGAATTCAAATAGCCGCAGTGGAAGCTGCCGATAGGAACGCGGTTGCGCTTTAAATATGTGGCAGTGATGCGGACAGTTCATCGGCTTCAACAAGTATCGTTCGTTGCTCTTCTGCCACTGGTGGAGGACCTCACACTTCTTTTCCGCCGAAGCTGAAGGTTTGTAGTCGGGCAACTCAACGCCAAATACCTTGGCTGCTTCGATCAGCTTGTCTTCACCATCGGTGTCAATCGTTCCTTGCTTCAGCCGCTCGCTCCAGGCGTCGATCATGCCGCCCACTTCGCTGCCAAAAAGCGGGGCGAATTGGCTGTCACGGTAGTACGGAAAATGCCCGCTGGTCTCGTACATTTCCACACGACCGATGTGTGGACTGTAGACCGGGTCGTAACCGCGGCCGAGCAATTCCTTGCGCAAAAAGTCTTCCAGTGCAATCCGCACCCGAGCACCCTTGGGCAACCACAAGCACAGCCCTTGACCAACATCCGGATTGATCGAGAACAAACCGTGCTGCTTTCCAAGCACGCGATGGTCGCGTCGTTTGGCTTCCTCGACCTGCTCCAAGTATGCCTTCAGCTCCTTCTTATCGAAGAACGCTGTGCCGTATAAACGCTGCAAAGGACGATCTGACTTCTTCTTCCAAAGTGATCCCGCAACGCTCATCATTTTGATGGCCTTGATTTTCCCCGCATTGGGAATGTGCGGCCCGCGGCACAGATCAACGAATTCACCTTGCCGATAGAAACTGACCGTGGGCTGATCGCCCAACCCCGTTTCAATGTGCTCGACCTTCAAGTCTTGCTTGAGCTTCGTGCACAACTCCCGGGCTTCGTCTCGATCCAAAATGAATCGCTCGAAAGGTTCCTTCTCTTTGATGATGGCCTTCATCTCGGCTTCGATCTTGGGAAAATCTTCCTCGCTGATCGTTTCCGACAAATCAAAGTCGTAGTAGAAACCACCTTCAGTGGTTGGCCCGAAAGCTAACGAGACTCCCTCGTACAATCGCATCACCGCCCTGGCCATCACGTGGGCTGCCGAATGACGCAAGACGCCAAGCGATTCCGCATCGCGGTTGGTCAGCAGCTTGAGCGTCAATGGATTCTCACCATCGCTCAATTCACCGAAGGGGCGGAATGCATCCACAATTGTGCCGCCGACTTCCGCCGCCATCACACTGCGAGCCAATCCGTCACTGATCCCCATTGCGACATCCATCGGCGTCGCGTCGGCTGGATGCTCGCTCACGGTGCCATCGGGAAGTTGAATCTTTACGTTCGCGGCAGAAGCAGTACTCATCGTCGTTTCACCTGATTTGAATGATGTCGGACCTCGCGTACGAAGCGAGATCATCTGAGCCAAAGAATGGCTATCGTCAGCATCGACCGTCAATCCCGACTCCAGGGAAGAAATCGACTGCGGCATCTTGCCCCAGCGAAACAATTCGGGGTCGATCAGAGCCCCGAAAACCCTGAGAAGCAGGGAAGCTAGCACTCCGACAAAGGTTCACGCGCGGATTCTGCCAATTTTGAAGATTGACAAATCCAGAAATTAAACGATCGTTTAAAACATCTGTTTGATTCTCAAATGACCACATTCTCCTGGAGATCAGCCTTGGAACCGCGGGCCAACCTGTCGAACGCCCACTCAAAATCAGGATCCGAAACTCGAGCTCGGATTCTCGACGCTGCCGGTCCGGTATTCGCCGCCCACGGTTTTGAGGGAGCAACGGTCCGCGAGATTTGTTCCTCCGCAGGCGTCAACATCGCGTCGGTTGGGTACTACTTCGGAGACAAATTAGGTTTGTATCGCGACGTGATTCAGCAGATTCGCGACACACGTGAGCGACAGTTTCCTGCCCCGCATCATGTTCCTTCGGATCCTCGGCTAAGTTTGCACCAGGTCGTTCGCACCATCATCTCGCGGATCTTGGCCTGCGATGAATCCGGCTGGGAGTCGCAGGTGTTGATGCGAGAGATGCAGTCGCCAACGCCCGTCTTCGAGAGCATCGTCCAAGAGTTCTTCCGGCCGTTGTTTGACCAGCTCGTCCATGCCTTGGAAAAGCTGATTGGGCAACCGACCCCCAAACACACTCTCGAGCAGCTTGCTCTCAGCGTGGTAGGGCAATGCGTTTATTACAAATTCGGGGCTGGCGTCGTCCAGATTTTGATTCCCGAGGCCGAGCGTCAAGCTCACTACGACATCGACTCATTGAGTCTTCACATCACGGCTGTCATGTTGGCTGCCGTGGATAATGCCAGCGTGTTGAAACAGCGTTTGGAAATCGAACGCCTCAACCAAGTACCTTCTCCATCATCGTCACATGACTGATCCCATTTGCGAACCTTTGAACGACGAACCTCTCGTTCCCTCGCCAAATCAAAACGATTCCAACGTGCGAAGCTTGATGATCAACGTGGTCATCCCATCGCTGTTGCTGCTAGCTGCATTTGCCGTTGTCTTCTTTTTGGGCTCGGTGAAACCCGAACAGCGGCCCGCCGCAGACAACACTCGCGCCGGTCGCCTGAGAGAGCTTCCGCCCGTTCGCGTTGAAAGGCTGCGGACTTTGGAATCGACTGGCCAGCAGCTCCGCCTTCAGGTCGATGGAACCGTCGTCCCGTTCCGCGAAGCGAAAGTGGCAGCGGAAGTGGCCGGCAGAGTCGTCTTCAAAGCAGCCGAATGCGAAGCGGGCAGCTACGTCCGGAAAGATCAATTGCTGATGCGGATCGATCCGACCGACTACGAAGTCGAAGTGCAAAGGCTGACGCGTCAGCGCGACCAGGAGTACCAATCACTAGGCGAGATTGACCAAGAGATGGTCAACTCACAACGATCGATTGATGTCGCCAAACAAGATGTCGCTTTACAACAGAAAGAAGTTTCGCGTCTCAAGTCGCTGCCGTCGGGCTTCTCAAGCCCCGCCGAAATCGACCAAGCCAATCGTGCCATGCTGAGTTCTCAACAGCAGTTGATCACTCAAGAGAACCAATTGAGCTTGCTGAAGAAACGCCGGGTTCGTTTGGAGTCCGCCGAGCAACTTGCCGCGACTCAATTGAGGGCGGCCCAAATCAATTTGGAGCGGACGGAGATTCGCGCCCCGATTGAAGGAGTGATCGTTGCCGAGGACGCCGACTTAAATACATTTGTCAATCGCGGCAGCACTCTGGTCACTATCGACGACACGTCCAAAGTCGAAGTGACAACCAATTTGCGAATGGACCAACTCTATTGGATACTGGACCAGCAGGGCAAAAAGGTCGATGAGATGTCTCGCGGATACGATCTACCGGAAACTCCAGCGATCATCGAATACAAGTTGTCCGGACGTGATGACGCGGTCTATCGATGGCGTGGTCGATTGCTCAGCTACGATGGCATTGGCCTAGACCCAGTCACTCGAACCGTGCCCGTTCGCGTTCGGGTCGACAACCCACGTGAGTACACCGATGAGAATGGCGACGTCAAACAAGTCCGCAGTGCCTCGGCGCTGGTCCGTGGCATGTTCGTTCACATTCAACTATTGATCAAGCCGACCACTCCGCTTGTTGTGATTCCTGCACGCGCCCTGCAACCGGGAAACCGTGTGTTCCAATTCGTTCCCGATGAATCGGTACTGACGGTCGCCAAGACAGAACCAGACAATCCGAGTCCAAGTCCACCCGCCTCAACACCGGTCGCGACCACGAACGCGGAATCCGACGGACCAAAATTCGACGCGTCGCAGTGGGAACCAGGCCGCGTGCATCTACGTCAGTCGATCCAGCCAGTCGACTCACTCAAACTCAGCCAACCCAACACCCTGCTGCAAGCGTCCGAATTTGACGGCATCAATCGGATGTGGGTCTGCGAGGTTCGCAATGAATCACTGACCGGCGGATCATTTGTCGTCACTTCTCCGCTGGGTGGAGTCGACGACGAACCGATGCCAGTCAGAGCGGATCGCACCGGCTACGAAGAAACAAAAACCGAAGCAACCGTCGAAGCTGCTTCCGATCGATCACGCAATCCCGACAGCGTTAACGGGGAGGAAGCCTGATGAAGCGGCTTGTCTCTTGGGCGATCACGAATTCGCCTGGAATGAACGTCCTGATGTTGGCGCTGATGATCGTCGGCGCCGCATCCCTCAGCGCGATGCGTCGAGAGGTGTTCCCTGCTTTCGAGCTGGAAATCGTGATGATCACGGTTCCTTATCCGGGAGCCACTCCTCAGGACAGTGAAGAAGCGATCTGCCAGAAGATCGAAGAAGCGATTCGATCGATCGATGGAATCAAGAAAGTCACCTCGATTGCCCAAGAAGGCGCCGGTTTCGTGTTGGCGGAACTTCGTGGCGATGTCGAAGACGTCCAAAAGATCATGTCGGAGATCGACCGCGAAGTCGATCGCATCCCCAGCTTCCCAGTGCTGGCCGAAGATCCGCAAATCCAGCAAATCACCTTTCGTGAAGCCGCTATCCGCGTTGGAATCGTTGGCCCGGATGACGACTCGCGAGCCGCCGAACTGAAACTGCGTGAAGTGGCTGAAGACGTACGTGATGAAGTGCTGCAACTGAGCGCGGTGTCAGCCGCATCGATCATGGGCACGCGTCCCTATCAAATCGATGTCGAAATTCCTGAGGCAACGCTACGCAGCTATGGCCTGTCCTTGGAACGAGTGGCCGCCATCATCCGCTCACGCAACATTGAACTTCCCGGTGGGCAGCTCAAGGGCGAGGGGCAAGAGATCTTGTTGCGAGCCAAGAACAAGGGTCGCATTGGTGAAGAAATCGGTCGACTTCCAATCGTGACTCAGCCTGGTGGGGTCGTCTTGACGATCAACGACCTGGGCAATGTGCGTGACGAATTTCAAGACATCACATCGGTCGGCGAGATCAACGGCGAACCCGCAATGGTCGTGAACGTCGAACGGACCAAGTCAGAAGACCTGCTGGCGATGGTCGACATGGTCCGCGAGTACGTCAAAGAAACGTCACTCCCTGAGGGCTATCGTTTCGTTGTCTGGGGTGACAGCAGTACAGAGGTTCGTGGCCGACTGTCCCTGCTTCTTCGCAACGGATTGCAGGGACTGCTGCTCGTCTTCCTGGTACTCACATTGTTTCTTGAAATGCGACTGGCATTCTGGGTCGCACTCGGCATTCCGATTTCGATTCTTGGCGCCGGCGCGGCATTGTCTTGGGGTGGTCAAACCCTGAACATGCTCAGCCTGTTCTCGTTCCTGGTCGCCTTGGGCATTGTTGTCGATGATGCGATCGTGATCGGCGAAAACATTTACGCACATATTCAAATGGGCAAACCGTTGGTCCAAGCCTCGATCGATGGCACGATCGAAGTCATGCCCAGCGTCACCGCGTCGGTCACAACGACCGTAATCGCGTTTGCCCCGATGTTTTTTGTCAGTGGCGTGATGGGCAAATTCATGGCAGTGATTCCCTTCGCGGTGATTGCCATGCTTGTGATCTCCCTGTGGGAAAGCATCTTCGTGCTCCCCTGTCATTTGTCACACAAGCACACAGGATTCTTTCGCCTGCTCTCTGTTGTCGTCTATCCGCTGCGTCCGATCGGCATCGTATTGAACTGGGCTAGCCAGCGTGCCGGCCGAGGCATGGACTGGGTCTGCAAAAACCTGTACGTGCCAAGTTTACGCTTTTCGCTCCAATACCCAATCGTACCGATCACCTGTGCGATCGCGATGTTCGTGGTCACCATTGGCATGATCCGCGGCGGCATTGTCCCGTCAATCCTGTTCCCAAAGTCAGACAACAACAACCTGCAGGCTACGATTGCTTTTCCTGACGGGACTCCGGCGGCCGAGACAGATATCGCAACTCAGCGAATGGAACAGGCCTTACGTCGCGCAAGTATGAAAATTGCCGAAGCTCGTTCGCAAGAGACGGGAATCCCTGTTGACGAGATCTATCGAACAGAAGAGGGCACTGGTACGGGCCCGGTTCGCTTGACCTACCGCGATGTCGGTACGATCAGCAACCTGCAGAACGCTGCCGGCGGCGGTGGCTCGGGAAGTCATGTTGGGCAAATCTTCGCGGAATTGTATGACACCGAAATTCGTAACATCCATAGTGACAAACTGCTGGCAATGTGGCGTGAGGAAGCCGGTGAGTTCCCAGGTGCTGAGAGAATCACTTATGGTTCAGTCGGCGTTGGCCCTGGCGGTAAAGCGATTGAATTCAAACTCCTGGCATCCAGCGAAAGTGTTGACCAGTTGCTGGCAGCCACCGAGGCAACCAAGCAACGCCTTGGCGAATTCGCGGGCGTTTACGACATCGCTGACGACAACACACCCGGCAAGTGGGAGTTTCAATTCCGCGTCAAAGACAGTGCGCTCGCGACTGGCGTGACACCAACCGACCTTGGCCAAACGGTCCGCAACACCTACTTCGGCGCTGAAGTCATGCGTCTCCAGCGTGGCCGGCATGAAGTCAAACTAATGGTGCGCTACCCAGAAGACGAACGCAGCAACCTCGTTGACTTCCGCGAGATCCGCGTGAGAACAAACGATGGCCAGGAACGACCGATCACGGAACTCGCAGAGATCGAACTGAACCGTGGATTTTCAGAGATCAATCGAGTCGACCAAATGCGATCGATCACCATTTCGGCGGACTTGGACGAGACGAAAGCCAACGCAGACCTGATCATCACGAGCTTGCAAGAATCTTTCATTCCGGAACTGCTGCAACAGCACCCCAACGTCACCGTTCGCTGGGAAGGCCAACGCGAGCAGAGCAATGATTCGGTTGGCAGCTTGATGACCGGATTCGGGATCGCCATCCTGGCCATGTTCGTCCTGCTCGTGCTGCAGTTCCGCAGCTACATTCAGCCGCTCTTGATTCTTGCGATCGTTCCATTCGGAATGATTGGGGCGGTTTGGGGACACGCGTTTCTAGGCCTGCCACTGACACTATTCAGCATGTTTGGGCTCGTTGCACTTTCTGGAGTGGTGATCAACGATTCGATTGTCCTGATCGACTTCATCAATTCACGCGTGCGCGACGGCGAGCCAATTCGACAGGCATTGCTGGAATCCGGCGAACGCAGATTCCGCCCAATTCTGTTGACCAGCCTAACAACGATTGCTGGGCTGATCCCGTTGATGCTGGAGCGATCGTTCCAAGCTCAACTGCTGATCCCGATGGCCGCCAGCCTCGCGTTCGGACTGATGCTGGCCACGTTCCTAGTCTTGCTGTTGGTACCGACGTTCTACTCGCTCTACATCAGCTTCATAGAACTGCTTGGCCTAACGATCGTGGAAAACGAATAGCCGTTTTCCATCCGCCTCAACGTACTATCGAACTTTGCAGCGGAATCGAATCGTAACGCTTTCGCCCACTCGTAGTTTGTCAGTCAACGTCCACTCAAGTCGCAGCGACTGAGCGTTGTTGGCGACGGCTTTAAAATCGGCTCCGCCAGTGCAGGTTTGACTGTCTTCGACGTATTCCAGTCGTGTCGTCAAGTTGTCGTTCAACACGACATTTTGCACGGGTGAATCCCCTACGTTGACGATGCGGATCGCAAAGTTGACGATCTCGCCAGGCAAGGCGTGGTTTCGATCAGCCAGCTTGACGATTTCCAACCGGCCTGCATCAGGGAAGTCGTAGATTGTAAACCCACGAACCTGTTGATCACGCGTCAACGTTGGTGCCTTCATGTCTTCGATCGCCACTTCCAGCGACTCATCCAGACTCCACGTAACCGCTGCCAATGACATCTCTTCAAGCAGAGCTTTCTCGATATCTTGCAGCTGTCCAGTTGCCAAGTTGTCGATTGCTGCGAGGGCAGTCAAGATTTCTCCTGCCTGCTGTGGCTGAACGATCATTTCGATTGGAACCCCTCGATTCCGCTCTCGCATCGCGTCAATACGACGAGCAACATCAGCATGCCCCAACTCGGTCGTTTCGGTCATGACCAAACCTGGCTGATTCAAGTCGACCAGATCCGTGCCTAGTGGTCGATCGACTTGCTTCAAGCCAACCGCACGTCCACCAGCCAATGCACCGGTGATTTTTCGCACCGAAACGAAACGAGGTGCGTACACACAGGTTCGATTGCTGGCCTGAACTTCGATGTCGCCGGCATCGGTTGTGTAGTGGACAACCGTGTCTTCTGGCTGCAAGCCGCCAACGGAATCATCTTGCTTCACGATCGCACGAGGCTGATGGTCACCACCGTCGCACAAGAATTCTTGCGGATCGATCCCATAGGCGTTCCAACCCACTTGAGACTGCATCACGTAGCCCTGAGGATTCTGGGGGGCACAGTCGCTGCTTCCACAGCTGTTGCATCCACAAGCTCCACCGACCAAGCCCGCTGGTGCAGGTGAACCGACCAGTGCAGGGCCACAGGGAATATTGGGGCCGCGGGAGCCGCCAGCTGATCGAAAAAATCCGACCTGAGCGACTTGCGAGTTTTGAGTGGCAGGTTGTTGTACTGCCCCCATTTGTCGCGCTGCCCCCATTTGTTGCGCTGCCCCCATTGTTTGCCCCAACATCATCGGGGCTTGCCTTGGCGCCGAGGACGACAGCAAAGCTTGGTTAGCGCCGGGCATCGCACATCCCGTCGCCAGAGCGAGGGCACCTGCGATCAGCGGCAATGTTGAGGTGAGTTTGCTCATGGCTGTACAACCTGCTCGATAGCGTTCACTGGCTCGGGTTGAATGATGGGAGCCCAAGGAGGTGAACCAAAAAAGAATGTTGGCAACAGCTCGGGAGATCGTGGTGGTGCGACTGATCCAAGGCGAACAATCGCGACGGGACGACCAAACTGATCGGCAACATGCAAGGGATCTTGGTTTTCGGCCAATTCCATCGGTCGATTCGTCAAACGATTTTGGACCAGTGGAGCCGCTGTTTGAGGGTCTTCCAAGAAGATCACTCTTGTCACCAACTGTCCGTTCAGCGCCGAATCAAAATCATCTTGATCAAGTGAGATCGTGATCGGATAGCGAGTTTCAAGTCCGGCCGGCGGATAGGTTCGATCAATCACTTCGATCGTTGGGTACAACTCCGCACCAGCAGCACCTGGAATGCCGGTGATACGAAACCGATAGACGCCGCCAACCAGCAAGCCAGCTTGTAGGTTTTCGCTGCTTTCGAGGAACGCACTGGAGTTCGCAAGTGCAAACTCCGTTCCTGCAGGTCCACTGAATGAGACTGGCTGAAAGTAGCCTGCGACTGGCCCACGACCATTCAATCGTGCGTGCCCGACAGCCCCAGGAGGCATGTCACTGGACAGCAGACGATGTTGATCGGCGTGGCCCAAGTAGTCGGTTGGTTCGGCGGCCATGACGAAACTTGTCATGGCGACGCAGATCATCGCGACGCAAGCGGTCTTGGGATTGATTCTGTTGAACAGATGGGAGGTCAGGTTTCGCATACTTGCCGGATAGAATGGAGCAGGGGCGAAGGCGAGTCGGTCAGGTAGAGAGACTCACGGAAAGAAACGCGGAGAGAGTTTTTACTTCTACACCGCGTTTCGTTTGATATTCTCGGCTTCCGAGCACCAACTCTAAGGTTGGCAGTTCGGGTCAACTCGTTGGCTGGCGTGCTGGTACAAGCCACGACCGTTTGGCACACCTGGGTTCACGTTTTGCTCAGTGATCCGAACGCGGCTAACAGGATTTGGATAGCTGTATCCAGGCTGCAGTCGCACGTTCATCTTGACCTTCTCAACAGGACGTGGAATGTGCATCGAGGTGTGGTTGCGAATCACGTGCTTCTTCAAACCAGCAGGACTGCCCAACGGAATGTGTGGTGGTCCAGGCAACCCGATCGGTGTGCCAGTGATTGGCATCCCGTACTGGGGAGCGTTCACACCAGCAATCATGCCAGGTAGTGAAGGTGGCCCAGGAGCACAGTTGCCGCTTGGTCCGCCACAGCCATCAGTCATTGCCGAAGCAAACGGGGCTGGCAATCCAGCAATCGGTGGGGCATACATTCCGCCAGCTGCACCAGTACCAGCCATTTCAATGTCTTTGTCACCCAAGCGGATGATGGCCAGAATAGAACCGCGACGATCTGCTTCAACGATTGGGTCGATGCCTGGATCAAGACGTGTGCTGACCAAGGTATCAATTCCTGCCAACGCTGGTCCCTGGAAATCGGGATCTGGAAGGTAGATGACTTTGGTGACAAAGTTTCCAGTCAAGACTTGGTCGAAGTCTTCTTCGGTGAACTGAATCGGCACAGAATTGTGAGCCAAGTAGGCTCCGGTGCGAGGATTGCCGTAGGCAAGCTCAACCGTTGGATACAGCTCAACACCTTCTCGTGCTGGAATGTTTGTCAGCTTGATCCGGTACAAACCACCTTGCGGGAAGTTCTGTCGAGCAGGAACCACAAGTGGCTCGCTGTCGAACATACCCGCACCGGTTGCGTCATAACGAACTTGCATTCCCTCTGGCTGGCCAAAAGTAACCTGCACTGTCGGAGGAATTCCACCGGACATTGGCATGCTAGTCAGCACCCCGCCGCCTGCTGGGATTCCAGATCCGCCGCCAGTCAGGCAACCTCCAGATCCACCACAGCTTTGGCAACCAGGCCCACAACTGAAGTTGACCTGGTCAACTCCGCTGCCTTGAATCGCAGCCGTTGGACCAAGCGGTGCACTTTGCATTGCTTCCAACGGAGCCGCACCAATGGCGCCGGCCGGCATCGGGCCACCGCCCATCATTGGACCACCGCCCATCATTGGGCCGCCGCCCATCATGCCTCGCGACATGGATGGAGGTCCGAGAACTCCGGGGCCGGGGCCGCCGACACCTGGACCAGGCTCTAGCATTCGCTGAGCGGGTGGCAGGTTGTGGCGGACCGGCACACACCCGGTGGCGAGTATCGCCGTGGCCGCCAAAAGCGACAAATGAGTGATGAGTCGTTTCATCCTATCCCCCCGTTCCTTGGGTTTTGCACTGTCTGAGTCGATTGTTCGTTCAATGTGGCTGGACTTACCAACCCGCTGGTATCTAGGATCCGCCAAACGGAGGATCCATGAAGCGTGGACGGACCACCTTCGTTATTGGTCATCGGCACGTCACACACGGTATCTTTGAGAAAATCGGCATAACCGGATCATGAAGATCGATCGTCACACACGCACCGCGTTCCGCTTCATCGTGAAACTGCGAACGAGTGCTCGGCTGCGAGCCTTGCCGATGCTGGCAAGAATCGTTTTAGCCACGCTGATCCTGTCTTCCGCAGCAGCTCTCGCTCAAAATGTTTCACAAGAACCAGCGGGGAATCAGACGGAGAAAAACTTAGAGCAGTCAGATCCCCAGGCCGACGCCGTACTGCTCAAGACACTCTCTCTGCTTGTCAACGGCCCCGCCTTTGATGCGAAAGTACGACAAACGGTTTGGGCGACCGGGCGAGAAGTTGTTGGTGTTGGCACTTACTTGCAAGCTGGCGGCGGTAGCGGTGCCTACAACCTGCAAGTCACCATGCACGACGGCGACGGCAAACACCGACTGCAGCAAATCAGCGATGGCATCCTCGCCTGGACCCGCACGGAAATCGCTGGCCAAGTTTCGCTGCGTCGGGTCGACGTTGGCCGTCTTGAAGAGTGGGTTGGAGACGCGAGTCACGGCAACATTTCACCGCGTCTGACCGTTGGGGCGTGGGCAGAGATGCTCAGCACCATCCGCAGCCACTACGCCCTTCGTGTTCACAGCGGACATCTGAAAGAAGAACCCGTTTGGATCATTTCTGGCACACTACGGCCTTCGGTTCGTCAGCAAACGTTAGACGACAATCAGCGTGAATCCTGGCCCATGCTGTACCCCACACGCGTGATGGTCGCCCTTCAGCGCAATCAGGACGAAACGGGCTTTGGTCAACTGCTGCCGATTCGAATCGAGTACTGGAGTGACCCGATCACTTCAGCAGACGCATCTCTCAGCGACAAGCGTCAGGGTCGCATGATCACTCTGTTCGAGCTGTATTCGATTCGGCAAATCACCTCTCCCGCGTTAGGTCGGTTTCGCTTCGATAACCTCGAAGCAGAAGTCAACTTTGTCGAAGACACCGATCGGTACGTCAGAATCTATGGTCTTGAATTGACCCAGGGACAACGTCAACTCCTACGACGCTGAAGCATCACTCGCGGTCGGCTATCGGTTGCTCGTGTTCGTCTTGCTCTTTGCCAGCGATGTTGACGATCGCTGCGATGGCAGTGATTTGGATCAGTGCAAACATCAGTGGTGGAACGCCCTGTATCCGCTGAAGCGTTTGGTCGATCCAGGTCGGCTCGATCGACTCCTGCTGATCAACCACCGCGATTGGCGGGGACGACTTTCGCCAAGTTGACACGTGCTGCCAACCGCTGCTTGTGCGGCGCCACCCCTCTGGTGCAACGGCAGTGGGTTTATGCAAAAGACTCGAGTCAGAACCAACGACTTGGTTGACTGAAATCACCTGATGCGGCCCAACATCCGGCACACTCGATTCGACCCGAATCACCATGATGACCCCAACGATCGCGACAACCCCAACGAGGTTGTTCAAAAGCCATCGGCGTAACCATCGAGCATCCTGCGGACTGACATAAAAGTATTTCATGGAAGCCAAGCAAGTGCACGTCTCGGTCCAGCGTCGCCAGTGAACCACCAATTGCGAGCTAAGTGCTGTTGTTTGCTGAAGTTAAGGCAAACTGCGTGCAACTCGTGGTCAGTAGCGTGTTGAATCCACGCCACACAATGTGTTCACAGGCGTTGCGTTGGAGCAACACAACGTCGAACAGAAGGGCCCGCTGCGAGGCCGAAGAATCGTTAGATTCCAAAAAGAGAGTGTGTCGTGTTCCCTATGCGTACGGAATACGGCCGCACGATCTACCTAAGCGAGCTAGATTTCAAGGCCGGTTTTCGGCGGCAACCGAAAAGCGAACGCCACTCGCATCCCTTCGAATCTGAAGCAGACACTCATGACGACGACCACTTCACTGGAAGATGTTTTTCACTCGGAAATACTGCCAGCACTCCCACATAGTGCGATCACGCTGCTTCAACTGTCTCAGAACTCTGATTGTGGACCAGCCGAGTTCGCCAAGCCAATCGAAGCCGACCCGGGCTTGATGGGCCAAGTGCTGAAATTCGTCAACTCTTCCTACTTCGGATTCAGTGGCGAGATCATGAGCGTGCAACAGGCGTTGACGCTCGTCGGCACTCGCGCGATCACAAACTTCGCTCTTTGGAACGCTGTGTTCAGCGTGATCCCCAATCCAAAATTCGGCCCATTCGATTTGAAGTCTTTGTGGCAAGACTCGCTACGTCGCGCCCTGTTTGCTCGCAAGCTTGGACGAGACATGAAAGTCAGTAATGCTGAAGACTTGTTCGCAGGCGCTCTACTGCAAGACATGGCAATCCCGCTTTTGTTGAAAGAACTTCCTGCTGAATACGAGAGCCTTGTCCAACGTCGAGCCGACGAAGGTCGTCGATTGAGTGGTCTAGAGCAGGAAATGTTCGGATGGGACCACGCCGAAGCCGCTGCAATGCTGGCCAAGCAATGGAACCTGCCCGAAGAATTCGTTGCGTTGATCGCACAGCACACGGACCTAAACGGCCTGCTAAAAGGCGGCCGCGAGCAACACGGTGGAGCCTGTGTTGCATTGGCATCCCTGCTACCTTCGTGCAGCGACGACGGTTGGTCAGAAAAGCAAGAATTCGTGGACGGCTACATGGCCCTGACCGAGCAGAGCAAGGCCCAACTGCTGGAACTGTTTTCGGAAGTGGACGAAGCGACGGCAGAGTTTGCTCCGATGCTAAAACTGCCGGTTCCAAAGGTCACGCTGACCGACTGCATGCAAGACGACGACGCCTGATCAGTCGCTGACTCAAGCAGACCAGCTGTCACGAGCTAAGCACGTGACAAAAAACTGCCCGTTCGGGTGTCGACCTTCAATGTCTCGCCTTCCTTGATGTACTCAGGAACTTGCACCACAAGTCCAGTTTCCATCGTCGCGGGCTTGCTGCGTGACGTGGCCGAGTTGCCCTTCACGCCAGGATCGCACTGGGCAATCTTAAGTTCAACTGCGGCAGGGATGTCCAGACCTACGCAGCCGTCGTTGTAGATCAGTGCACGCATGCCCTCCAGGCCTTCTGTGATGTAGGGCAATTGGTCCTGCACGTCTTCCAAAGGAAGCTCATACTGCTGGTAGTCTTCTTGATCCATCAAGAACATGTGGGTCGCATCGGTGTACATCATCTGAACGTCGCGCCGAGAAAAATCAGCCTCGGCCAAATTGTCGGTGCCCTTCATCGTGATATCGACCTTGTTTCGGGTCATCACGTTCCGAGCCCGAAACTTATAGAGCGTCGCAGCACCACGGGCCGACGGTGAATGAACGGTTATCCCCTGAATCACAACAGGGTTGCCCTCATGAACCACTACCGTTCCTGTCTTGATGTCCTTCGCTAGCATGGGCCTTTCCAAGAAATTGAGATGAGAATTTTAGGTTTTGGGCTTACCGCCAAAGCCAGTCGCGAAATCCCTCGACAACCAGTTCGCCGTTTCCAAGGCTCTGCCAAAGTAACACTGTTCCCATCAGCAAGGCAACGACAAGCATCGCGAACCCTCGCCTTGGAACAGGCGTCGCACTGGCTGCGTGTCGACGGAGTCCGGCTAGTAACTTGTTCCAAAATACCGGAGATACGTTCGGCTCGAACGCCACGACCTGCGAGCAATCAATGCCTCGCTGACCATCGACTCGAATCCGAATCCCAATCGACGGCATCGCGATCTGCAATGTACGATCGTCACCGGTGGCTTTTGCGTCAATCTCTTGAGCGGCACTCATCAGGGGCTGAAATATCTCTTCGGGGGTTCTTCCATAAACCACCAACTTCGGCTGAGACGTCAGCGCGATCAAGGCGACACTCAACGCGTAGAAACCTGCCAGTGCGAACCAAACCAGCGGTCCGAACACCGTGGCTGCCGAAGACGGAAAAAACAGTTCGGCAGGCCCCACCGCCAGCATTCCGGAGATGGCGATCGCAAGCGCTGCGATGTCCCGCCCAGCCGTTGTCACGAGCGTCATGCCCGAAAGCCGAATCAGGCTAAAAACCAGCAAGTAACCGATCAACGGGAGCAGCGCAAGCAGAAGAGTGAACGGTTGCAAAACGGTTTCGCCTGCGGCAGGAGTGCGGATAGGAAAGCGAAATCAATTCAGAAATTCGCGTTCAACAAACTTAGTATCGTGTTTGCCCGAGACGAACTCTGGATGCTGCAAGACTTGGTCATGAAAAGATGCCGTCGTGGCGATTCCCTCAACCTGCAGTTCCGCAAGTGCTCGCCGCATGGTCGCGATCGCCTCGGCGCGAGTTGGTCGGTGGACGATCAACTTGCCAACCATGGAATCATAAAACGGTGGCACCATGTATCCGCTAAACGCATGAGAGTCGAACCGCACGCCGAGCCCACCGGGTGCAAACAATTTCTTGATGGTCCCCGGATTTGGCCGGAAATTCTTGTCTGGGTCCTCGGCGTTGATTCTGCATTCAATCGAATGCCCAGTGCATTGCAATTGATCCTGCGTGAAGGACAGCGGCTCGCCCGCGGCTACTCTGATTTGCTCTTTGATGAGGTCCACTCCGGTAATCATTTCGGAAACCGGATGCTCAACTTGAATCCGAGCGTTGACCTCGATGAAAAAGAAATCATTATTCTGATCGACAATGAACTCAACCGTTCCTGCATTGCAGTAGTCGGCACCGCGGATCATTCGCACGGCTGAATCCCAGATTTCTTCCCGTCGTTCCTGCGGCAAATTTGGGCTGGGGGCTTCTTCGATCAGTTTTTGATGCCGGCGCTGGACACTGCAGTCACGTTCAAACAAATGACAGACGTTTCCGTGACTGTCTGCGATCACTTGGACTTCGATGTGGCGTGGTCGACCAACGTAACGTTCCAAATACACGCCGCCATTTCCGAATGCAGCTTCGGCTTCGGTGCGAGCTTGTGTCAACGCGTTGGAAAGTTCTTCTTCTGTTTCAGCGACTCGCATGCCTTTACCGCCGCCACCCGCGGTGGCTTTGATCAAGACTGGGAAGCCAATCTCACGAGCAATGCCAATCGCTGCGTCGTCATCCTCGATCAGCCCATCGCTCCCAGGGACCACACTGACGTTGCTGGCAACGGCCATGGATCGCGCGGTGTTCTTGTCTCCCAACCGATCCATTGCTTCTGGGCTAGGACCAATGAAGACAAAGCCGCTTTCACGAGTCTTCTCGTTGAAGCGAGCGTTCTCCGCCAGAAATCCATAACCAGGATGAATCGCATCGACATTGCCGAGCTCAGCCGCAGCGATGATGTGTTCTTCGCGCAGATAGGAATCGATACTTCGCGCTGGACCAACGCAGTACGCTTCGTCAGCCAGTTTGACGTGCATCGATTCCGCATCCGCTTCGCTGTAGACAGCGACGGATTGGATTCCCATCTCGCGGCAAGCACGGATGATTCGAAGTGCGATTTCGCCACGATTGGCAATGAGTATTTTCTGAAACACCAAAAATCGTCAGTGAACGAGGAAACGACGTGCGATAAGAGAAGGTGAGGTGCTAGCCGTTTCGGCTAGTTGGGCTTCACCCGGAACAACGGCTTGCCGTAATCGATCGGATCTTGATCGTTAACCAGGATCTCGACGATCGTACCGCTACATTCGGCTGGGATCTCGCTGAACGTCTTCAACGCTTCGACGATACAAACGATCGTGTCTTCCTGAACGCTGTCGCCAACTTTCACAAACGCATCGGCTCCGGGTTTCGAGCGCGCGTAGAACGTGCCAACCATGGGCGCGTCGATTGTAATCGTGCCCGCGGTGTCGGATGCCGCTGGGGCCGCTGCTGCAACCGGAGCCGCTGTGGCAGGAGCCGCTTGAGGCGGAACCTGCATCGCTGGCTGGGGCATCGGAGCCATCGGTGCCATCGGCATCGGCGGGTAGTAGGGCGACGGATAACCTGGTTGCGACGCGGCACGGTTCAGCTTGATTTTCTCATCACCCTGCTGAAGGTCGACCTCGCGCAAATCATGCTGCTCCATCAACTCAATGATTTGACGAATGCGTTCAACATCAAACACGTCTTTTGGCTTTCCGCCTTTGCTCATACTGGACTCGCCGTCAAAAAGATTCGATTCGGAATCTACTGGAAAATGGAAGGAGATTCTTTTAGGACTCGCTGTTTTACAACATCAAACGGCAATCATCGAGGCCCTTGGGTAGCTGACTGAGGACCTCACATCCGGTTTCTGTGACCAGGACATCATCCTCAATCCGGATTCCAAAGTCACCCTCGAAGTAAACCCCTGGCTCTACGGTGATTATCATGCCGCTAGCCAGCGTTTCCTCGCTAATCGAGGACATTCGGGGCGCTTCGTGGATTTGTAGGCCTGTGCCGTGACCAAGGCCATGCTTGAAAGCGTCCCCAATTCCCGCTTGTTCCAATACCCCCCGCGCGACGGCATCCACCTCCTTTGCAGGAACTCCGGGGCCGATTTTATCGATTGCGGCGAGTTGAGCCTCCAGAACGGCATCGTACGCACTTCGAAAAGCGTTCGATGCCGAGTCCCGATGCAGCGTCCGCGTCAGGTCGCTGGCGTACCCCTGAAAATTCGCTCCCCAATCGATCAACAGAGTCGAGGCCCCCCCCAAAACGACGTCGTGCGGATGGTAGTGTGGCAAAGCACCGGCCGCGCCAGCGGCAACAATCGGTGCAAAACTGCAACCTTCCGCACCAAGAAACCGCATTTTCGCTTCCAACTCGTGCGCGATCGCTCGCTCGCTCCAGCCTTCGTTCAGCATCGGAAGCAAGGCGGCAAAAGCTCGCTCGGCAATCCGAACGGCTTGTCTAGTGATCTCTATTTCGACGTCGTCCTTGATCATCCGCAAACCTTCCACCACGCCGGAAGTCTCGATGAGTTCAATTCCAGGGCATGCACTGTCCAGGTAGCGGTAAGCCGAGAGCGTGAGTTGCGAAGCTTCGATCCCGATTCGCGCCGCGCCCGATTCGTTTAGCACGCTCTGAGTCAAATCGCCCAGCAGTTGCCCCGGCGGTCGAATGACAGCTGCCAGCTCGCCGCATTCCTTTGCAATCTGAGTGTCGTACCGACCATCACTCAAGATCGTCGTCCCCGCTGGCTGAACCAGCAAGTAAGAACTGTCACCGGTAAAACCAGACAGATAGCGAACGTTCTTCTCGTCCGTGACCAACATCGCGTCGATTTCTAAGTCAGCGAGCAAATTGGTGAGTGTGCGAAGTCGCAAAGAAAGTTCAGCAGTCATTCAGGCAGCATGATGTGAAGAGGACGAAAGGCTCCACCGATTGTAGAAAACCGGGGCCCCAAGCGCAACCGACTCACAACCAATGCGTTTGAATTGGGTCACAATTCTGAAGAAGGCTTTTCCACTTTGCACGAGTCAAGTGTTCGATGATCACTCCGCAGGCTCTTCGTGTAAAAACACAAAAGGATAGATTCCCGAGGAATGTCCATCACTGAATGTGATGTTATAGGCATACGAACCAACCGGCTGCATCGCTTCGATCTGCAAGGGCCTCGCTTCGGCGGCGCTCAAAATCGGCAACATAGGAATCCCGCCAGCTTCCACCGGCGACTCACCTTTCCCCCGTTTCTTTTCTCGGCAGGTCGCACAGGGACACGCGGCGCGTAGCTTTTCAGTCGACCAGCTTGAAACGACACCGTCGCTCCAACGGATCACGATTCCGCGATCACCATCGCGTTCGATACTGGTCGGTGTGATATCGGTTTCAGTCGATTTGGACGTGCTTCGGCTCGATTCGGAGTATTCGTTCATCAAATCACTGTAGTGTGTTTTTCGCTTCTGCAGAACACTGGACGATTAGTCCGCCAAATGACGTCGATCGACCAAACGCTTGGCTTTCGCCTCAAATCGGGGAAGACTGTCCTGTGGCACCGCAGTGACCGCGACTCGCATGGCCAATCGTTCCCTGAGTAACTCCGAAAGTTGCCCTGCGACAGCTTCAGCTGCCTCAACTTCAATCGCCAGCTGATCCATCTCGTCTCGGCGGCTAGCAATCATACGAAATTCGGCTTTCGGCGCAACTTCTCGTACCACCGCCTCGACACTGCTTGGGAACACGTTGACCCCGCGAATGACCAACATGTCATCTGCTCGTCCCAGCACGCCGCCCTCAAGCCACAGGAACCGACAAGGTTGATCATGGTTTCGATACCCTCTGACGACATCCCCGGTTCGATAGCGAATCGCAGGCCCACCCAGGCGACCAAGATTGGTCAATACAAGCTCAGCCTCCTGTCCATCTTCAGCGGCACGCCCCAGCGGATTCTGTTCGTCGAATATCAAGAGTTCCGCAATGAATTGTGATTCGATCACATGGATCCCCCGACCGTCTGCACTGCCAAACCCCCAGGCTCCCAACTCGCTGGCCCCCGTGTGATCAATCACCGACGCACCCCAAGCTGATTCGATGCGTTCTCTGACCGATGCAATGGAGCCACCTGGTTCACCAGCAACGATGATTTTCTTGACCGAACTGGATGGCAGATCAACCCCCGTCTTTTCAGCAACATTTGCCAGATGCATCGCATAGGTTGGGGTGCAGCAGACAATGGTGCACTGATGATCAATCAGCATTCGCAATCGATTCTCCGTCGAAATCCCGCCGCCAGGGATGACGAGCGCGCCGCGGCGGACGATCGCATCGTTCGCCGTCCAAAAGCCGATGAAAGGGCCGAAGGAGAACGCCATCAAAGCGATATCGCTCTCGGTCATCCCTGCTGCGTCCAGCACGTAGTCCCAGCAATCGAGCCACCAGGTCCAATCCGAATCGGTATCCAAAACAGGTAACGGCCACCCCTTGGTGCCACTGGTTTGATGGAAACGTGAATAGTGCCGAGGATCCAACTCGAATATCCGCGCAGCATGCCCACGCGATTCCCCAACAAGATCCGACTTCGTCAGCAGAGGTAAATCCGTCAACTTGGAAAGGCTCGCCAACGGCAGTTCAATCCCCGCCAATCGTTCGGCATAGAACGGCCGCTGCTTGGCAACTTCGAGGAGCTGGTTCAACCGCTGCAGCTGAAGCAACTTCAATTGTTCTTCAGAACAGACACGAAATTCATCACGGCGCATGGAGACAGTCTGCTCGGGTGAAACAATTGATTTTGAAGAAACGATGAAGACGCGTTTGGACTGATTCTATCAAAAATCTCGGATGCCTCGGCGTTCATCCGTGTTCTCGCTCCCGACGGCCCAATCGGATTTGCAAAGGAATCGTTAAGACTCGGTGAGTTACCTGATTGGCAGTTGCTAACCATGCGAAGTCCTTCATAAATCTCTGCGTGTGACGCCAACATCAGAGAAGTCAGCCACTGCGTTTCTCGCTGACAGACTTCACCGATTCCTAACACACAACGAATTTCAGCTTCACAACCAACCGCTTTACTTTGCTCATTCAGATTGACAAATCCCAGAGTCCACTCAAGCACACCATGGCGGAACCCACTGTGACGAAACGCAGACCAATCGCTGGTTTTACATTGATCGAAATGCTCGTGGTGATCTCGATCATTGGGATCCTGGCTGCCTTGCTTCTGCCAGCCGTCACGAGAGCACGTGAGTCAGCTCGCTCGGTCGAATGCATGAACAACCTGAAGAACTTTGGCGTGGCGATGACCGGCCGAACGTCTTCCAAACCAAACGGTTCGTTTTGCTCCGGCAGCTTCAACATCGAACGAGATGGCGTGCCCACGGAAATCGGATGGGTTGCCGACCTGGTTGATCGCGGAACGCTTGTCGGCGAAATGCGTTGTCCAACCAGCGGTGCAACGACAAGCAAGACCATCGAAAAACTGTTCACGTTGCCGATCTCGGAACTGTCCAACACAGATTGCGTCGACCGCCTTGGGTCGGAAGCTTACACCAACGAACTAGGGCAAGAGGTCAAGAACGTCGTTCGCGAGATCGTCGATGGCTCGCTCGCTCCCGCAAGCGCCGAACGTGCCGAAGTCATCAATCGGAAGATGCTGAAGCAGGGCTACAACACAAACTACGCCGCCTCCTGGTTCTTGCTTCGATCTGACGTTGTCTTGGACCCCAATGGCAATCTGCTTTCGACCGACCCAAACTGCTCCGACATGGACCTCAAGGGAAAGAACGTTACCCGCGGCCCCTTGACCACTCGTCTGTTGGACATCGGCAAGGCATCCAGCAGCACCGTGCCCCTTCTGTGTGATGCCGCCGCATCCGGCATCTTGTCTGGAGACATTGGCGACTTGCTCGGCGGAGGATTTTACACGACGCCGATCGTTGGTGGTCCGATCGGAAGTCACCGGCGAATTGACTCGACGGGCGACGGCGTGCGAGACAAAGACAACCCCAACTACATGCAGGTCCCTAGCTTTGGTCCTTCGGTTCCACGCGCTGGAGCCGACGGCTGGTTGAAAGGCTGGGCTTATGACACCCGGCAAGACTACCGGGGCATGTCACCGATCCACGAAGGGGGCGTGTGCAACGTTCTGATGGCAGATGGATCCGTTCGCGGAATCACAGACGAAAACAACGATGGCTTCATCAACAACGGATTCCAACAATCGAATTTGGGTGCTGCACCCGACGAGATCTACTGGACGTCATCAGAGATAGAAGCAGACACCCTGACCCTGGCCAGCTACTACTCGCTTTTATCCAAAGGAGAGCAGAACTGATCCAGGTAGCTACTCAAGGTTCCGTTCAGACCGCGATCTGCACGTCGCGAATCATCCCCACGCAAGGAGTCCACGACTTCAAAGAAAACTCAAAGACATGAGTCACTGACTAGAAATCAGGGACCACGGCGAGGAAGCAACCTCGCAATGAATCGCAATGCAAACTTGCATTGCGTTAGAGAAATGAAAAGAGATTGAGAAACGAAAAGAGATTGAGAAACTTTCACAGGCAGAGTGAACGACGGTCTCGGACTTGAGCCTCCAAACACGTCGTCGCTCACTCCGCCCACACACCCCAATTTTGGGCTTTCAGCCGTTTGAAAGTCCAGAGCCATTTGTCAAAAGGAAAAGATATGTCGCGTTTGCGAAAATCGGGTTTTACTTTAATCGAACTCTTGGTGGTCATTGCGATCATCGCTTTGTTGGCGGCTTTACTACTGCCAGCGATTACCAAAGCACGTGAGGCTGCTCGCCAGGCTCAGTGCCAAGCCAACCTCAAGAACATCGGCGTCGGATTATTCAAGTTCAGCTCTCGTAGCCCTAATAGCGCCTACTGCAGTGGTGCCAGCGACTTCCGTCGCGACGGTTGCATGGACACCTATGGCTGGGTTGCTGACCTCGTCAACATTGGCGACGGAAACATGAACGAGTCGCTTGACCCAAGCAACCCGCTGAAGGGTTCCGAAAAGTTGAACGACCTGATTGGCAAGACGACCAACGACTTGAAGGACGGTGCGCCGATCACTCGCCTGACTTCTGGCATCTGTGGAAAATCGGGCGACATTGCCAACGGTGGCGGATGGGCGGGTGTCTCCGGTGGTGCAGCCGCCGAGTTTGCTGGAACCGCGACTGACAGCGCCGATCGAGCCGAATTGGTTTCTCGCTACTTCGTCAGCCAAGGCTACAACACCAATTACGCTGCTGGCTATCACTTGGTGCGTGGCATGGTCAAAACCCTCAAGGCTCCCGATGGGACCAATCTCTTGCAAACCGTTGGCGGCGGCTACAAAGGCCTCGGCGGTTCAACAGGTCCTCTGACTGCGAACGTCATGGATCGTAGCCGCATCTCCAGCAGCAACGTTGGCTTCATTGGTTGTGCAGGGGCCGGCGACATCGACGAAGCTGTTTTGGTCGCGACGATCGGCCACGGTCCTGGTCTCGTCACTCAAGGCGACTCAACCATCACCGGATCGACCAGCACCGACGGCACCGCAACTTTGTTCGCCAAAGGCAACGATGACACTCGTACGTTCATCGAGCAAGGTGAACTCCTGTCGGAAGCCTTCAATGACGGACCTGCCTACACCAAAGCGGACGGGCTGGCTGTCAAGCTGATGGAGAACAACGTCACCCTCAATTTTCAATTGGAATGTGAGCGTAGCGAGCCTACGACCGCTGCCTGTGCCGCACCGTTCGGAGAAGCAGCAGCCGGAACCATTGGAACTGCTTACACTCCATCGGCTCCAGAAAATGGCATCTATTTGCAAGACACGCGTGACTGGTTCGCCATTCACCAGGGCAGCATGAACCTGCTGATGGGTGATGGCAGCGTCAAAGTCTTTTACGACTCGAATTCAGATGGATACCTAAACCCCGGTTTCCAAGTCAGTGACGATGCCAATCCGGCATTGAGCGGCTACGTCGGTGACAAAGTCGAAATGACGAACGACCAGTTCTTTGGCGGAATGTTCTTGAACGACATGTTCTTCAAAGGAACCTTCGAAGACTGAGTCAAGGGACTCGTTTCACCCGCTTGATCCAAGAGCGATCGGTAGTGGGTGACCTCGAAATGAACGCCTCGCGACCAGATTCTGGCCGCGAGGTTCTGTCTAGAAAGCCGTGTTCTTCTTTGACCTGTGACCATGAAAAGTTTGCCGAAAGTCCTGTTTTCCAGCCTGCTCGCTTGCATCGCATTTTCCTCAGCGATGACCGCCTTCGTTTCAAGTGTTGGCTATCATCCCGCCGGCGTGAAGCCCCACCAACGCCAAGCCTACGCAAAGAAGATGCAAAAAGCTGAACGTTACCAGGCGATTCTCGACCAACCGGATCTCGCCACCAGCCCGATCGCAGTCATCAACCAAACAAGTTTCGACTTTGGCATGATCGATCCACACACCACCCACTCTCACGAATTTCTCGTCAGCAACCAGGGAACGAAACCTTTGACGTTGGAAGTCACTAGCACGAGTTGCAAGTGCACGATCGGAAAACTGAAGGAGAATCTAGTTGGCCCAGGTGAGTCGACCAGCATTTCCATGACTTGGAACACCGGCTACCAAGCCGACGACTATGTGCAAACCGCACACGTGATCACCAATGACCCACTTGCCAAGTCAATCGAACTGACCGTCAAAGGTGAAGTACGAGCCAAACTGATTGCGCCGGAGCGAGTCGAGTTTGAGAAAACCGACTTGGGGGATGCATCGCAAGCAAAGTTTGTCATCTATAGCCAACTCTGGAACACCTTCGCAGTGGAGGACATCAAGTGTGGCGTCCGTGAGTTCCAGTGGTATGCAGAGCCAATCGAAACCAACGATGCTCGTCTCACAGACACCGACGCCAAGTCAGCTTGGGAAATCCGACTGATGGCAACGACCTTGGACTACGGAAAATTCCATGGTGACTTGTGGATGACCGTTCAACCAGGAAATGGCGACGAGGCGATTGTCCGAAAACTGGCCTGCGAAGGAAAGATTCGAGCGCCCATCAACTTCTACAGTAAAGAAATCCATCCGACAAAAGGACTGGATATCGGCACCTTGGAATCCAACAAAGAGCACAACTTCCACTTGATCGTGCGGGCCCGTGGCGATGAAGCACGAAAGATCGAAGTCTTGAGTGTCGAGCCGGAGGAACTGCAAGCCACGCTCGCGCCACTCTCAAGCGAGGGAGCCTATCGGCTGACCGTCAAGGTTCCCACCGACGCGCCAACGGTCATCTTCAACGGGGACCACCAACATGGTTTTGTCCAAGTCGGAGACCCAGCGGACAAGCGGTTTTCCAATTGGTTTCCATTGATGGGTGCGATTGTCGGTTCGGACAACTAGATCACTCTCCCTCTGTTTGCCGTTCAGAACTCAACGCAAAACTTGGAATCACTCATGGATCTCGAAAATCCTTTGACCGTTCGTGCTACTTCCTGTGGCGCTTGCAGCCATACGAACAATTCCGACGCAAAATTCTGCGAAGGCTGCGGACAGCCTCTCCAGGAAAGCTGCGGCTCTTGTGGCACTGTAGTCCTGCTAACACAGAAGCACTGCGGTTCCTGCGGCGAGGATCTTGAAAACGCTTTCAAGGTACGGTTCAACAACATCGAATCCATGATGAGCAAAGCCGTTGATGCCGCGAGACTGCTGGACTACGACGAAGCGATCTTGCTGCTTCGGAGGGCAAGCCAAGCATCGGACTATCGCTTTGCAGAGCTCACCACCAATGCCAAGAACGCGATTGCGAAGATCGAATCTCTGCGAGATCGTGCCTTAAAAATGGCCGCCGATGCCAAGTGCCAGGCACAAGCAGCCTTTGACCGTGGCGACCAAGCCGAAGCCGCCAGACTGTTACAGACAGTGCCTGCCAGCTTCCTTGACGACGACGCTTTGAAACTACTCGGCGAGACCAAGTCGTTCACGAATCAATTGAGTGCACTTCAGTCAGAAGTTTCCATTGCAATCGCGGAAAAACGTTGGAACGCAGTTGGCAGCCTGCTTAACCAACTGATCGACCTGTCTCCTACCGACCCTCAGTACCTGCGACTGGCATCACAAGTTGCATCGAAGTTGATCGCGCAGGCCAAACAACGACTCTCTCGCGGTGAGTACGAAGAAGCAGCG
>JBGCGI010000243.1:0-7637 GCA_045110715.1 Rubripirellula sp. | reverse complement strand
AGGCCCGCAATGGGCTATCGAATCGTCGAAGAGATCCTTCCCTAATTCGTCCCCAATCCTTCCCACGCGGGAGAAGCGTTCGTGCTTCCAAGTTATCCAACTTCGCAGATTCGACCGGATGCTTCCCAATACTTCTCAGGTTCGGGAGAAGGATTTGGGGAAGGATCTCAAGAGCGAAAGAGTCCAAGAAATAGGAGAAAACTCTCTCTTTCTATTAATACTTCCCCCATTCCCGTCCTCGGCCGCGCGATGTGCGTTCGCTCGCGTGAGGGGGTGCCGGGAAGGATCTATCTCAAACAATTAGGTACTTCCCAGAAATGCGTCTCATGTCAGGGCCGCGGGAACAGCCGCGCTATTAGGCACAGTTTGTTTTGTTTGTCCGAGTTGTCACGGCTGGCTACATTGCGTGTGATCGTAACGATTTGACGTCAGAATGCTGAATTTCGGGGCATTTATGCCGAGTTACTCGCAATCTCGTTTTCTAAACGTCGGTCTTGCAGAGCGTAGGTTTTTGAAAGTGAATTTTCTCCTGTCAGGATTCTTCGGGGGCGGCAGTGAACAGGTAGAGGACGATATGACAAGCAACAAATACCAAAACGAACACGATGAGCGTGACGCGTTTGTGCGGCTCTTGATGCGGCATGACCGAGCGATACGTGCATTCTTGCGTTCATTGCTTCCCTCGAACAACGACGTTGATGACCTGATGCAGGAAGCCAGCGTGGTTGCGTGGCGGAAGTTCGGTGAACTTGATTCCCATGACAACTTTGGACGCTGGCTCATTGGAATCGCTCGCTTTGAAGTCCTGATGCTGCGTCGCAAGAAAACCCGCGACCGGCATGTGTTGACCGAAGAGATTGAAGCACTCATCGCGAATGAAGGAGTGGAAGAACTGGACCTCCGGCAGCAGCAACTGATGGCCGTTGAGGACTGCGTCGAGAAACTTCCAACCGATCGGAAAGAACTGGTGCGCCGCGTCTATGCGGCTGAGGATTCGATGAAAGCCATCGCTTCTGACATCGGTAAAACACCGGAAGCCATTTACAAGTTGATGAGTCGTTTGCGTCAGCAACTCTTGGGCTGCATCGAAAACTCCCTGTCGGAGGCCAGACAGTGAGCACGCCACAAGATCAACACCACGACGACTTCAATTCAAGCGATCTATCTCCCGATGATCGAGCGTTGGTTCAGCTTTACATCGACGGAACGATCACCGATCGTGATGTTCCGCGATTGCACGGATTGTTGAAGGAGAGTCGTCAGGCTCGCAGATACCTGCGTTCTTTGGCGACGCTTGATTTCGGATTGCATGAACTGTTCGCCAACGCTTCGCCAATTGACACACCTGAAGATGCAAGCACTGACATCGAGCTTGACTTAACACCAACAGCGGTGTTGCCTGTTCGAGACCAGCGAGTTCGGATAGTCGTTGCAGTGGCGGCACTCGCCGCTTGCGTGCTAATCGCCGTGGGTGTGTTTGGGCCACATCGCGATAATGTGAACAACGAAAAAAGAGCGAAATCGACACTCATCCCCAACAACCTCATCGCAAAGCTCGCTCAGGCTTCGGAACTCAGCTGGAAAGGCGAAGCATTGACCGCAGGGACTCCCATCGGAGCTCGACGTCTGGCATTCACCAGCGGTGTACTTCGTCTTGAGTTCATTGACGGAGTCGAGGTCACACTGCAGGGCCCAGCGGACTTCGAGGTAATCGGTGTCGGACAGACTCGGTTGCACGCAGGGTTGCTTGCGGCGACCGTGCCCGCTGGAGCTGAAGGATTCTCCGTTGAGACCCCATCGGCAGACGTCGTCGATTTGGGAACCGCTTTTGGAATCGAACTCGACGAAGATGGGCTTGCCGAGGTCACCGTATTTGACGGTGAAGTCGAGATTTTGCCAAGCAACGGTGCCAAGTCAAAACGAGTTCAGGAAGGTGAGGCGGTTCAGGTTTCTTCAGACAGCGATCTGGCCGCCACCGATTTCGATGCAGCCAAGTTTGAAAAGGTTTGGCCAGTTGCCTCGGGGATCGTGAGCTCCACGGGAGCTTTCCGTTTCGCACCGCCTTGGCCTCGGCGGATGGGAGCGATTCAGAGCGATTCCGACATTTTTGTGCTTCTTGAAGGTTATGCCCAAACACTCGATGAACCAATTGCGGTGAACATCACTATGCCAGGCGAATACCGCACCACATCGAGTTTGTCTGATGCTGAATTGGCGACCGGCACTCGCATCAAATGCTTTTTGCT
The DNA here is from genome assembly GCA_045110715.1 of Rubripirellula sp. Lineage (GTDB taxonomy): Bacteria > Planctomycetota > Planctomycetia > Pirellulales > Pirellulaceae > Rubripirellula. The sequence continues at coordinate 5,391 of JBGCGI010000243.1, read as the reverse complement.
GCAGTTCAAACCGCTCGATCGCCGCGATGATCAAGCCACCATGCCACAGCAACGTCCAGAACGTGGAGACTTACAACGTATCGCTGGCAAAATCACTTTTGATCGACCAGTGCTAGGGATCATCGTGCGTGGTGATGATTTGCGAGCTAGCGATACTTTGTTTTCCAAACGTGGCGGGCAAATTCCGCAGAAAGGTCGAGCGCTCGAACTATTCGGTACATCGCGAGACGACGTCGTCTCCCTGAGTGATGATCGACACACGGTGTCGTTGGATCTGGCGGCATTCGGAATTTTTGCGGACCAAATACGTGTGATTGTGGATCAATCACTTGAGAAGAAGAGGTAAGTCATGAAGCCAATATGTAAATTTCTGTCCGCGAATTTCGCTCTGTTGATTGCGACGGCGATGGTTGTCTTCTTGGAAGGAACGGCTGTCAGTCAGGAGCCGATCTCGAAGGGTGACTTGGATTTCTTTGAGACTAGAATTCGCCCGGTTCTTATCGATAAGTGCTATGCCTGTCACTCGGAAAAGGAAAACGAAAGCCAAGGCGGATTACTGCTCGATACGAGATCAGGAATCCGTCGGGGAGGTGACTCAGGGGCAGCCGCTGTACCGGGCAAAGTGTCATCCAGTCTGTTGATCGCTGCGATACGACACACCAACGACGACCTCGTGATGCCTCCGGAAGATAGCGGCGAGAAACTTTCCGAGAGCGTGATTCGGGATTTTGAAACATGGATTCGTCGCGGTGCGCCCGACCCTCGCGATGGTGAAGCGAAAGTCGTGAGTCGATATGACACTGCGCAAGCGAGGTCTTGGTGGTCGTTTCAACCCATTCAGTCCAGCATTCAACCACCCCAGATTGCGGGCGAACATTCCGGATGGCCGGTAACTGACATCGATCGCTTCGTCGCTGCGAAGTGGGACGAATATAGCCTATCGCCGATGAGCGACGCGGAACCTGAAACGCTTTTGAGACGAATTCGATTTGATCTCACGGGGTTGCCGCCGACGGAGCAGGAAATCGCTTTCTTCACTCGGCATTGGAAATCGTCACCCCAATCGCGGGACGATCTTTTGGAAAAGGTTGTTGATGCCCTTTTGAACTCGCACGAGTATGCGGAGCGATGGGGCCGGCATTGGCTGGACATCGCGCGATACGCGGAATCATCGGGGAAAGATGTGAATCTTGTGTATCCGCACGCCTGGCGTTACCGAGACTATGTCATCGAATCCTTTCACAAGGACAAGCCTTTTGATCAATTCGTGCGTGAGCAGATCGCTGGTGACTTACTACCGGCCAATGATGCGAATCAAGAGGCCGAGCAACTAACGGCGACCGCGTTCCTGGCGATCGGCGAGAACCCTCTCAATGAGCGAAACCCAAAGCAGTTTGCGGTTGATCTTGCGGATGACCAAATCGCAGCGGTTTCGCAAGCCTTTCTGGGAATCACAGTGGCTTGTGCTCGATGCCATGACCATCGGTTTGATCCGGTTTCGCAGCGAGATTACACGGCGCTCGCAGGAATATTTCTTTCCACCAAGACTAAGTATGGAACGGCCGGTGCAGTCGGTGGTCGCAATCGAGCGTCTCTGATTGAGCTGCCTCAAGATGCGGGGCTGCCGATCGTTTCACCAGGCATGTCGTATTCGGACATCCGAAGCAAACAACAGAAGATGGAGCGATTGCAAAGCCAACAGCGTTCGGCTCGTGCACAGCGTGCTGGAGGTGGTCGAGCAACCGATGGCTTGACCGACTTCGACCTGGTTCGGATCAACACGCAAGTGTCGCAGCTTGAGTTTGAGTTGAGCATTGTCAACGACGACGGCTCGCCGAAGGCACTGGCCATGGGCGTCAGCGACCGTCCAGCCGACGCTCCCCAAACTCGCGGGCCAGGCGGAGAGCGCGGCGGTCCGGGACGAGGCGGTCCCGGCGGTTTTAATCAACGCGGAGCAAGTCGATCTAGCCAAGGCCGATCGAGCGGAGGTTCTGTTCAAGAGAACCCATTCGCCCAACAAGGACAACGATCGGGCGGGCCAGGAATGCGACGAGGATTTGGGCCGCGAGGCTTCGGTCCACCAAGCGGACCTGGGCAACGCGGACCTGGGCAACAACGACAACGCGGTCCATCAGCGAGACCAGGCGAATCGATGATGGCCGGTGGAAATCAACCTACCGGAGCACAGCGGAACGGACGCAATCGTTCCAGCGGTTTTGAACAGATCGGTGACAGCCCGTTGTTTCTGCGAGGCAGTATCGACAACGTGGGCGCCCCGATTCCAAGAGGCATTCCGGCCCTGCTGGGCTCTGGCACTGACATTCAAATTCGCAGGGGTAGCGGACGTTTGGAACTTGCCGATGCACTGGTCTCCGATCGTAACACGCTAACGGCACGCGTGATTGTCAATCGCGTTTGGCACTGGCTATTTGGACGAGGGCTGGTCGAAAGCGTCGATAACTTTGGTACATCTGGCGCACAGCCATCCCATCCCGAGCTTCTGGATTATCTCGCTGCCAACTTTGTCCGCGACGGTTGGTCGATCAAACGCTTAATCCGTGAGATCACACTCAGTCGTGTCTATCGGATGTCTTCGCAGTACGACGCAGGCAACTTCGCTGCCGATCCGGACAACGCGATGCTGTGGCGGCATAACTCCCGACGATTGGAGGCCGAAGAGGTTCGTGACGCCATCCTTGCCGCATCGGGACAGATCGACTTCAAGCCTGGTTCAGGTTCGATGATCGGAAAAGCCGGTGACGGTCCGATTGGAGGCCTGCGTTTTCAAGCAGTCACGCTGGAACAAATTTCACAGGCAAACGACCGTCATCGTTCCATCTACCTTCCAGCGACTCGCAGCGTCGAACCGAGTGTGCTCGCGGTGTTCGATCCTGCTGATTCATCAGGGACCGATGGCGAGCGTGACGCAACGAATGTCCCATCCCAAGCACTATTTATGCTCAACAGTGATTTCGTCGCGGAACAGTGCAAAGCTTTGGCTGATCTGGCAATACACAACTATCCCGGGCGATCGACGCTAAGTCAATTTCAGTCCCGATTGGAATTCGTCTTTATTCGTGTACTCAATCGTAAGCCGACGGACTCCGAGGCGACCGCGGCAAGAAAGCTTCTGACTCAAATGGACGCTTCCTCGTCGCCATGGACCAGTCTCGTTCGAGGTGTGTTTGGGTCGGCGGAGTTTCGCTTCGTCGATTGACGTTGGATCTCGAACGAAAAACACCCTGCACCACAAAGACAGCTAGATGATTCAGAGAGGCATCACCATGAAAACAAACACCTGCTCCAACACTGAAAAACTATTCACTCGCCGCAGCGTGCTGCAAAGAACCGCTTGTGGATTCGGGTGGCTTGCCTTTGCGGGGATGGCGGGCAAGTCGGCCTTAGCAGGTGAAGCCGGCGGCCCTCTCGCACCCAAAATACCGCCGCTTAAACAGCGGGCCAAACGGGTCATCTTGCTCTGCATGAGCGGAGCGCCGTCTCATGTTGACCTACTGGACTATAAGCCACAACTCAATCGAGACTCCGGAAAGCCTGGCCCGCGACCTGGGTCCCAGCTACTGGGATCGAAATGGAAGTTTTCTCAGCATGGCGAAAGCGGACATTGGATCTCCGAGTTGCTGCCAAATCTAGCAACGCACGCCGACAAGCTGTGCATGATTCACTCGATGCAGACCGACTTGCCCGCTCACCCGCAGGCTTTCATCAAACTGCATACAGGCACTGCACAGTTCGTGCGGCCGTCGCTGGGCGCGTGGACGCTGTACGGATTGGGCACTGAGAATCAGAACTTGCCGGGGTTCGTCAGCCTGTCTCCGCCCAGTGGGTTTGGCGGTGCAACGAACTACGGAAGTTCATTCCTACCCGCAATCTACCAGGGAACGCGAATCGGCCAGAACGATCGACCGATCCGCAACGCAACGGTTGAAAACCTGCGTGGGCGAATGTCACGGTTAGATCAACGAAAGGAGCTGGATTTCATCCAGCAACTTAACCGCGAGAAGCAACGCCGCGATTCGGAGAACCCAGAAGTCGAAGGAGTGATCCAGTCATACGAGTTGGCATTTCGCATGCAGCAGGAGATGCCGCAGGTGCTTGATCTGTCAGAAGAATCCGCTGCGACTCAGCAAGCTTACGGCATCGGTTTGGATCGCGCCGATGACATGGGCCGCAAGTGTTTGCTCGCGCGACGCATGGTTGAAGCCGGTGTTCGCTTTGTCGAAATCACGCACGGTAACTGGGATCATCACTTCGGATTAAATGCGAAGCTTGAGCAAAGCTGCAGCGAAGTCGACCAACCGATCGCTGCTTTGCTTGCTGACTTGGAGCAACGCGACCTGTTGAAAGACACCTTGGTCGTGTGGACTGGCGAGTTTGGCCGGACGCCCTACGCCGAGGGCCAAGAGGGACGTGACCATAACACAAAAGCCTTCACATTGTGGATGGCCGGTGGCGGCATCAAACCCGGAGTGACGTACGGCCGCAGCGATGACTATGGATACGAAGCCATCGAGAAACCAATGCAGATTGCTGACCTTCACGCAACGATGTTGGCTGCGATGGGGCTAGACCACAAACGTCTCAGCTACCAACACGCCGGACGGGATTTCCGACTTACTGACGTCGCTGGAAACGTCGTCGAGGAGATTCTGATCTAGATCCAATCAAGGAACCAAACCATCCAACCATCTAAACAACCAACCATCGACCGAACCCTTCCGTTTCTCTCCTCGCCTTGGAAGGGCCAGTGCACATGCAGGTCGAAATGTGGTCGCTTGATCGGATCAAGCCTTACGAAAAGAATCCGCGAATCAATGACGATGCGGTTGCCGCCGTCGTCCAATCCATCAATGAATTTGGTTTTCGCCAGCCGATTGTCGTCGATCCTGATGGTGTCATCATCGTCGGCCATACCCGGTGGAAAGCTGCGAAACAGCTGAACCTAGCTGAGGTTCCGGTGCACATTGCAACCGACCTCGAGCCCGAAGCGGTGAAGGCCTATCGCATTGCCGACAACCGAACCGGCGAAAATGCGAAGTGGGATTACGACTTGCTGCCAATCGAAGTCGGCGAGCTGCAGCAAGTCGGATTTGATTGCGAGCTGCTTGGTTTCAACAGCGACGAACTCGCGAAGTTGCTTGATCCCGGTGTCACCGAAGGGCTATGCGATCCGGAGGAAGTTCCCGAACCGCCGGACGATCCAGTCACTCAACCTGGCGACGTGTGGATTCTTGGCGAACATCGTCTGCTGTGCGGAGATTCCTCAAAACCCGAAGACGTCGATCGACTGCTCGACGGCGCAACGATCCAACTCGTCAACACCGATCCGCCGTACAACGTGAAGGTTGAACCGCGAAGCAAGAACGCGATCGC
>JBGCGI010000242.1:0-24421 GCA_045110715.1 Rubripirellula sp. | reverse complement strand
AGACCGAAACGGTGACCGAGACTCCATTGGTCGAAACCGAGATTCATTCCCCGTGGCGCTGGCGACTGGGCAGTCGAGTTTTTGCTGTCTGTGCGGTTTCTTTCCGCAAACCATAAAGCCCAACTGCAAATCGCTGTCGCTGACGCCCAAACTTGCTGCAGTGTACGTTTGTCCCGAGTTCGCTGTGAAAAGGGAGGATTCGACCTGCTTCCCTCCTATTCCTCCTATCTTCTCTAACTAACACCTTCTAACCTTAGCATTTCCCCCTTTGTGGAAGCCCATTTTTAAACAAATGAGGGGACAATTGGGGGCAATGAACGGATTCCAAATGGTGCGCGATGTTTGTGCTTTTAAGAGTATTAGAGAACGAGGTTGGGGTTAGGGATTGTCGGGCGCCGCGAGAGTAATGTGGCGTGGTCCCTCGATGTGTTGGCCGACGGTGCTGGCGAGACAACAGTGGTTCCCAGTCACAGCAGAGTGCGTAGCAGAACTTTTGAGACTTCTTCCTTTGAGGGATATCGGCGTGAGTATTCGAGACATTTTCCAAGCGTCATCGCGTCGCGGCAAAGCAGCCCGCAAAACCAGTGCCACCTCGCGCCGCAATCGCTTGCGTCAACAGATGAAGCGCACGCTCCAGCACGAATCGCTGGAAGACCGTCGATTACTGGCCGTGTTCACCTGGGTCAACGACGATTTCGCCACGTTGACGACTGGCGATATCATCCAGGACGTTGACCCTAACACAGCAGGCGATCAAGGCGGCGTATTCGGCGTCAGTGCCTTTGCCACGATCCAAGAAGGCATTGATGCCGTGGATGTCGGCGGCACGGTGTTTATCACCGATGACTTGGCGGGTGACATGGACCCGACCGCTAGCGGTAACGAAACCACGCTGGACGATGGACCGGGTAGTTACGTTGAGAACGTGGTCGTCAACAAAAATGTGTCGATCGTCGGCACCGATGGCAATAACGCGGCAGTGGTTGTGGATGGCAACGCCGCCGGCTCGGTCATCGATAACAACGGTGCGTTCACGGTCACAATCAACTCGATCACAATCCAAAACGGCTCAGCAGCTCTCGAGGGAGGCGGGATCGACAACGACGGTGATCTGACGGTCAACAACAGTGTCATTCGAAATAACACCGCGAGCAAGGGAGGTGCGATCAGTCACTTTGCAGGGACACTCACCATCGAAAACGGCACCCTGATTACGGGAAATGATGCCAACAATGATGGGGGCGCGATAACGGCGGCTACTGGCAGTGTCACCATCGACGATTCCTCCATTGCAGGTAACACGGCCGGGGCGAGTGGTGGGGGTGTCTTCTCAAATTCTGCCTCGTTGAATTTGCAAAACGGGAGCACCGTTTCGAACAACGTCGCACTCGGTACCGGAATCGGTGGGCCAGATCACGGTGGTGGCGGGATTTTCGTGATAGGGGCATCCAATCTGACGGTGGATGACTCGACCATTGAAGACAACACCGCAATTCGAGGCGGCGGGATCTATAGCTTTTCTGCGGCGAATACGGTCCAAGTTCAAAATGGGTCGGGCGTCCTGGCGAACACTGCCACCGATAGTGGGGGCGGAATCTTCAACAATAGTGCGATGCTGTTGGTTGACGATGCGACGATCTCGGGAAACACGGCCTCAGTCAACGGGGGTGGCCTGTTTCTGGATCAAAACACGACGGCGGTCACTATCACGAATACGAGCATTGACGGTAACACCGCCAGCGGCAGCAATCCCGGCTTGGGCGGTGGTGGGATGTTCGTGGATGATAATCTGACTCTGACGCTCGATAGCACGGTGACCATCTCTAACAACGTGGCCGACGGGGCTCTGGGGAACGGCGGCGGAATCTTGGTGGACACTGGAGCCATGCTGACCTTGAGTAACACCCAGGTCACCGGCAATGTCGCCAACCGCGCTGGCGGCGGGATTGAGAACAACAATGGAACTTTGATTCTGAATAGCGCCACGATCGGTGGACCAACGACCGCCGATGGCAACAACGCGGGTGTCAACGGCGGTGGATTGCACGTCAGCGGGACTGGCACAACGAACGTCACTGGCGGCACCTTCCAAAACAATGTCGCGGGCCAAGAAGGCGGTGGTCTGTGGAACAACGCAGGCACCATGACGATCAATGGAACATTGATCTCTCAGAACACTGCCAACGCTGGAAACAACGCGGGCAACGATCAAGGTGGCGGTGGTGTGTTCAACAATGGTGGAACGCTTGATATTGATAACGCAACGATCACGGGCAACACGTCACCGTTGAACTTGGGGAACGGCGGCGGCGTGATGACTGATAGCGGTACCGTCACGATCGACGGTGGCACGATCAGCGGAAACACGGCCGTTCGGGCTGGCGGTGGAATCGAGAACTTTGGCGGCACGGTCACGATCGGCGGTACAAACCCTGTCACCGTTGGTGGACCAACGACCGCCGATGGCAACAACGCGGGTGTCAACGGTGGTGGCTTGCACGCCAGTGGCACCGTCAGCACGACGACTGTGATCGCGGGAACGTTCTCGAACAATGTTGCTCAGGAAGAGGGCGGTGGCTTGTGGAACGCCGCTGGCCTGTTGCGAATCAACGGAACAGCGATCACAGCTAACACGGCAAACTCAAACAACAACGCCGGCGATGACCAAGGCGGCGGCGGTGTCTTCAACATCGGCGGTACGCTCGATATCGACGACGCAACGATCAACGACAATGTCGCGACGGCCAACAATGGCAACGGTGGTGGCGTGATGACCGTTGGCGGTACCGTCACGATTCATGGCGGCATGATCAACAGCAACGATGCGGCTCGCGCCGGTGGCGGGATCGAAAACAATGCTGGCAACGTCAGCGTGACGGGAGTCACGATCGACGGAAACACCGCGGGAGTCAATGGCGGCGGTTTGCACGCCAGCGGTGCTGCTAGCGTGACCACGGTGACCAATGCAGTGTTCCGAAACAATGTCACCGGGGAAGAAGGTGGCGGACTTTGGAACGGCGGTAGATTGATGACGATCAGCGGCACCGAGATCACGACCAACACAGCCAACTCGGCTGCCAACGGTGGTAACGATCAAGGTGGTGGCGGTGTGTTCAACATCGGTGGCACGCTGGACATCGACAACACAACGATCACGGGCAACACATCGCCGTCGAACTTGGGCAATGGTGGTGGCGTGATGACCGATGGCGGTACCGTCACGATCGACGGCGGCACAATCAGTGGCAACACGGCCGCTCGCGCTGGCGGTGGCATCGAGAACTTTGGTGGCACCATCACAATCGGCGGCGTAAATCCTGTCACTGTTGGTGGACCAACGACCGCTGATGGCAACAACGCGGGAGTCAACGGCGGTGGATTCCACGTCAGTGGTACAGGGACTTCAACCGTCACCGGTGGAATCTTCCAAAACAACTCCGCTGGTCGTGAAGGTGGTGGCCTGTGGAATAACGCTGGCACGATGACAATCAACGGTACGACGATCAGCGGCAATACAGCCAGCGGTGCTGCGGCTGACGATGGTGGTGGCGGAATCTTCAACAATGGTGGCGTCGTTGACATCGATGGTCTGACGATCATCAGCAACGTCGCTGATGGAGCAGCCGGCAGCGGCGGTGGTATTCAGAATCTTGGCGGAACCATTACGATCGATAACGTGTTGATCGATGCCAATACGGCGAATCGTGCCGGTGGTGGCGTTGAAGACAACGCGGGCACTGGAATCACGATCACAGACTCTGTGATCCGCAACAACAATGCAGGTAGCAGTCCCGGCAATGGTGGTGGTGTTCACATCACTGGCGCTGGAATCGTCAACATTGACGGCAGTACGATTCACGACAACACCGCTGTCGAAGGTGGTGGTCTTTGGAATTCGGGAACTGGCACGTTCACGATCACCAACACCACTGTCTCTGGCAATACGGCGAGCGGCAGCGATGGTGGCGGTATCTTCAATACCGACGGTGGTACGATTACGACGGATAGCGTCACGGTCACCTTGAACTCCGCCTCAACCGGGGCTGGTAGCGGTGTTGCTGGCGGCACGGGCGGAGTGACGTTGGGGAACACGATTGTGTCTGCCAACCCAGGCATGGGCGTCGAGCAGAACCTAAGTGGGTCAATCGGCAGCAATGATTTCAACCTGATCGGCAATGCAGACACCGGGGTACTTACCGGGTTGACCGTGAATACCATTTTCGGTGGCGACGCTTTGCTGCTGCCACTTGGCAATAACGGTGGCCCCACACCAACTCACTTGCCCGCAGCAGGCAGTCCAGCGATCGGCTTCGGATCAACAAACATACTCGTTGATCAACGTGATTTGGATCGGCCATCGGGCTCCATTGACGACATCGGCGCGGTCGAAGCCGACCTGAACGGCTTCCTTGTCGATGCGCTAGGTGAGAGAAGCGATGGGAACGCGGACGAGTTCCTGGTGATCAACGACGCCAACGGACTCACCGGCGACGTGCAAGTCTTTGTGAACTCCAGGATGGTCTTCAATGCACCCAAATCGACCACCGGTTTGATCTTGATCCGTGGCTCCGCTGACGATGACACGCTGACCGTTGACAACTCCAATGGCTTGGTCGGCGCGAAGATCATCTTCGACGGCGATGGGCTCGAAGACAGTGCGGCAATTCCAGGACCTGGCGGATTCGACGTCTTGCGACTGATCGGATCGACTCCCGTAACGACCACGTACAACCCAGGCGAAACCGCCGACGCTGGCGCTCTTTTCCAAGAGAACAATCAGCTCACTCAACGGGTCGAGTTCTTTGGTCTCGAACCGATTCAGGTGTTGGCACCTGTTGGCGGCAACAACATTTTGAACGTGGCGTCAGCGCCATTGGGGGTTGGTTTTCCGCAAGCGCTCAACGCGACCAACTCCATCAACTACACCGAGGGACCTAACAGCAACGACCCGGTCGATCCGGTGTTCGCTGGTGCCTTGACCGGTCTAGTCACAGTTGACGGATTCGAATCTCTCGAGTTCGCCAACTTTGAAGTCTTGAACATCGATGCCGGTGCAGGCAGTGATGAGATCAACTTGAATAACCCAGTCGCTCCCGCTGAACTTGGGACGATCAACGTGACAGGCGGTGACCCAACGGCAGGAAGCGATAGCGTGATCGTCAACGGTACCCTCGGAGCGGACACGATTGCGGTCAGCGCACTGAGCGAAGATGGTGCTTTGGTGACCGGTGCTCAGCCAGTCAATGTGGTCGTCGATTCCGCGGAAACTCTGATCGTGAACGGCCGCGGTGGAAACGACGATTTGATTGTCACCGCCAGCGCGATCGATGAACTGTTTTTCACGCCGGGTAATTCGGAGGATTCTGGATCGCTGTCAGTCCAAAGCGACAACTTCGGTCCGCTCCAAGCCAGGATCCCTCTCCATTTTCAGAATCTCGGCGCTGACGGCGAAGTGACCATCGCTAGCGACAGTGGGAACCGTGATCTCGACTTCATTGTTCGAGGCACGGAAGTCGCGGATCAGTTCGAGGTTACCTCGACGGGAGAGGTACAAATCATACGGTTTGGCGTGGGCTTCTTCACGACGATTCCAATCCTGACTCCGGGCGTCGGCGAGTTGTTCCTCGAGGGTTTTGGTGGCAATGACAACTTCGGCATCGTCGGGAATCATCCTTTCCCCCAAGGAATCAATCTTGCCGGTGGGCAACCCGATAGCGGCAGCGATGTATTGGACTTTACCGGTGGTGGTGGCGCGGTAACCCTAAACGTTGCCAATCAAACGATTACCGAAACAGGTTTTGCTCCCGTCTCTTATGCAGGTGTTGAGACGGTGAACGTCGACGCCAACGCCGACCTAACCGTCTTCGGTGGAGCCAGCAACGACATCTTTGACGTCACGCCAACCGTTCCCAGTAGCGGCTCGTTCGTGCATGATGGCTCGAACGGAATCGCCTTCAACTATAGCGGTGCGACAACGACGACTTTCAATGGTGGCGGAGGTAACGCTGACGAAGTGAAAGTTCGTGGTGATGGGACGGTCGATGTCATCACAGCAACCGCCGACACCATCATGGTGGACGGCAGCACGATTACGATCGGAACGAGTGTTGAGGCCCTTGAGGTGATCGCTCTGGGTGGCGATGACAACGTGAACTTGACCGGTTTCACCAACGGTGGCAATCCGATGCTGGTCACGATTCTTGGCGGAATTGGCAATGATTCGATTCGCGGTTCCGATCTGGCCGATACGATCTTCGGCGGTGCCGGCAACGACGTCTTGATCGGGGGCTTGGGCAATGACACTCAGTACGGTGAAGATGGCCAAGATATCTTTGGCAACGCGGATCTGACGACTTTTGGGGTTGCGGATGATCCGGGCCAAGACTTCAACTTTGGCGGCAACGGTTTCGACAACTTCGTTTGGGAACCGGGCGATGCAAATGACGTCAACCAAGGCGGTGGCGATGGCGCGGACATCTTCCGCTTTATCGGTCGCGCCGCTGCTGATACGTTTGACTTGCGATCCGGCGGAACACCAACACACTTCAATGCATTGTTCAATGGTGTCGTGATCGACAATCACGGTATTGAGGACGTTCGCCTCGATCCGTTGGGTGACGACGACACAATCAACGTCGGCGACTTGTTCCAGACAGAAGTCGTCAATGTCACGATCCTCGCCGGCGGAGGAAACGAGACAATCACGGTTGCCGGTCGCACTGTGGCCGATGACCTGCAAATCACTTCCGGGGACGTATCTGTGTCGATCGAAGGCTTGACTTATGACGTCAATGTCATCGACTCGACAACCGCCGACGACTTGTCGATCAACGTTGGTGCCGGTAACGACGCTGTCGATGTTGCCAATGGTGTTGCTGGCTTGATCACAACCACGCTCAGCGGTGGCATCGGTGATGATGTGCTGACAGGCGATTTCAATACAGCGAGTGGCGAGGCCGGTAACGACACGATTTCGGGCTCGGCTATTGACCAAACTTTCGACGGCGGTGCAGGCGATGACACTTTCGTGTTCTCGCAATTCAATATCGGTGGTACTGACACGTTGACCGGAGGTGGGGGTGCCGATCGCGTGCTGGTCCAAGGCGGAATTGATGTCGACAACATCGATGTGACTGCGACGTCAATCGATATCAACACCGTCGGCGCCACCACGATTGCGGTTGCGAGCAGCGGGGTTGAGCTTCTGCAGATCGAAGCCGGAGATGGCAACAACGATATCGATGTCACGGGGACACCACCTGGTGGATTTACGGCACTTGCAATCACCTCAGGAGACGGCAACGACGACATCAACGTTGCCCAAGCAGTCACGATCGCTGCGGTGATTCGTGGTGGTGCTGGCGATGATGTGCTTCGCGGCGGTGCTGGAAACGACACGATCTTCGGCGGAGCAGGCAACGACGTCCTGATCGGCGGTGGCGGTAGCGATACTCAGTATGGTGAAGATGGCCAAGACATCTTTGGAAATGCTGACCTGACAACATTCGGTGTAGCCGACGATCCCGGTCAAGACTTCAACTTTGGCGGCAACGGTTTCGACAACTTCGTTTGGGAACCGGGCGATGCAAATGATGTCAACCAAGGCGGTGGCGATGGCGCCGACATCTTCCGCTTCATAGGTCGCGCTGCCGCTGACACCTTTGACTTGCGATCCGGCGGAACACCAACACACTTCAACGCGTTGTTCAATGGCGTTGTGATTGACAATCACGGCATTGAGGACGTTCGCCTCGATCCGCTGGGCGACGATGACACGATCAATGTTGGCGACTTGTTCCAAACGGAAGTCGTCAATGTCACGATCGTCGCTGGGGGCGGAGCCGAGACAGTGAACGTTGCTGGTCGAACGACTGCCGACAATTTGAACGTTACTGGCACGGTTTCGATCGAAGGCTTTGCTTATGACGTCAACATCACCGGTTCAGACACCTCCGACAACTTGGTGATCAGCGGCAACGAAGGTGATGATTCGATCAAAGTCGAACCGGGTGTGGAAGCTTCGATCACCATCACTTTGAACGGCAACGCTGGTGACGACTTCCTATCGGCCGATGCGGTGCTCAATGGTGGTGCCGGCAACGACACGCTGATCGGTGGAGCGGGTAACGACACGATCAACGGTAACGGCGGCGATGACATCATCGATGCTCGCGGCGGAACAAACACGGTCGACGGTGGCGACGGCGAAGACACCTTCTTGGTCAGCGGGACGGCTGCTGGCGAGACGCTTGATGTGACCCACACCGCTGGCGTGTTGACTCTTGCCGGTGGAATCTCCGCGGGCACCAATAACTTCACGACCATGGAGCGAGTGTTGGTGGAAGCTGGCGATGGCAGTGACACAATCAACGTGACAACGCTGGCCGGCGGAATTCTGAACTACGAAGTGTTGGGTGGCAACCCGATCGGGGCCGTTGGCGACACGCTGAATCTAACGTCGCCAACTGGCGTGACCTTCATGGCTGGACCGGAGAGTGACAGTGGTTCGCTGGTCGACGGCGACGGCGCGATTGTCAGCTTTGACGAGATCGAAGACATCAACGTCACGATCGCTCCGGCAGCCGCCGTCGTGATCATGGGCACCGGTGCCGATGACGATATCACGGCAGTCGGCATCGCCCCGAACACAGTCGATGTGACGGTCAACGATGGCCCGACGATCACCTATGTCGGCGTTCTGACCTTGACACTACAAGGCAAAGAGGGTGACGACGACATCACGGTCGACGTGAACGTCGCTTCGCTAGGCGTGATGATCAATGTAGATGGCGGACTTCCGACCGCTGGCAGCGACGACTTGCGAGTCACCGGTGTCGACGGCGTCGCCGACGTGGCGAATTGGACGCCCAATGCTGCCGACGGCGGTGTGCTGGCGCTCACCGGTCAATTGCCGATCAATGTGGCGTTGATCGAAAACCTGTTCTATGACGGCGAAACGGATGACGAGTTGCTGACCGTGACCGGTGCCGGTACGGCCCAGCACACGCCAGGCGCATTCGTCGATTCGGGCATTATCGATTTGGCGACCGGCAATCTGACGAACCTGGGCATCAACTACGAGAACCTGGGCTCGGCCGGATCGGTAAGCGTTAGCGGTGCTGGCACGCTTGCAGTGCTTGGTACCGATACGGGCGACGCGATCGGTGTCGCGGCGACAACGGGAACCGTCACCCATACCCTGTCCGGCGGTCAAGCGCGAGTTCCGATTCTGCAAACGAACGTCAACGCGTTGGTGATCGACGCGCTCGCTGGCGGTGACACGGTGACAGTCGCAGGCGATCATCCGTACGCTGGTGGGGTAACGGTCAACGGCGGGCAGCCTGACAGCGGAAGCGACGTATTGAACTTCGTCGGCTCGAGTGCCGGTGCGATCACGTTGAACTTGACGGCCGAGACGGTTACCGAAGCAGGATTCGGTGCGGTCGCCTACACTGGCAACGAAACGGTCAACATCGATGCCAACAACACGTTGACGGTCGATGGCACAGCAAACACCGATACGTTCAATGTGACGCCGTTCAATGCCGACAACGACGGCTCGTTTGATCACAGCGGATCGGGTGGAGTGCTGTTCAATTATGACGATGCCACCACGATCACGTTCAATGGCGGCGGTGCGAACGACGAGTTAAACATTCTTGGCGATGCGGCAACCGATGCAATCACCGCCACGGCCACCACGGTCGTCGTCGATGGCAGCACGGTCACGGTCGGCACTGCTGTCGAAGCATTGCAAGTCTTTGCCCAAAGCGGTGACGACGATGTCAACTTGACCGGGTTCACCAACGGCGGCAATCCGATGGTCGTCACGATCCACGGCGGCGTCGGCGACGATGTGATCCGCGGTTCGGACTTGAACGATACGATTTTTGGCAGTACGGGCAACGACACCTTGATGGGCGGCATCGGTAACGATACGTCCCACGGCGAACTGGGCAATGACACCTTCGGCAACCCAGGGCTGGCTTCCGACGGCACGCCGGACGACCCGGGCACCGACTTTAACTTCGGTGGTGACGGATTTGACAACTTTGTTTGGGAACCGGGCGACGGTCCCGATTTCAACCAGGGTGGCGATGCCGGCTCCGATATATTTCGCTTCTTCGGTCGTGCGGCTGCCGATACGTTTGACCTGCAATCGGGCGGTACTCCAACACACTTCAACGCCTTGTTCAATGGCGTCGTGATCGACAACCACGGCGTCGAAGATGTACGGCTGGATCCGCTGGGTGGCAACGACACGATCAACGTCAATGACTTGTTCGCGACCGAAGTGGTCAACGTCACGATCCTTGCTGGTGGCGGTGATGAGATCATCACAGTCGCTGGTCGCACGACGGACGATAACCTGAGCGTGACTTCGCCGGCCGCTGGCGTGGTCGGAATTGAAGGCTTGGCCTACGATGTCAACGTCACGGGATCCGCAACCGCTGACAGCTTGACAATCAACATGGTCGAGGGTTCCGATTCGATCAACGTTGCCGAGGGCGTGCAAAACCAAATCATGTCAACGATCAACGGCGGCAGCGGCGACGATTCGATCTCGGGAGCGTTCAACACTGCCAACGGTAGTGTCGGTGACGATCTGATCTTCGGCGGATCGAATGACCAAGCTCTTAACGGTGGTGCAGGCGAAGACACGATTGTTGGCGGAGCCGGCAATGACACGATCGACGGTGGCGCTGACTTCGACACGATCCTGATCGAAGGTACGTCGGGCGCTGATGTGATCGATGTGCTGCAAGCGAATCCGACGACGCTGAATCACACTGTCAACGGTGTGGCGGAAGTTGACACTCTGGTCGTGAGCACCGTCGAAGAAACGCGAGTTGTTGCAGGAAACGGTGCCGACCTGATCCGTGTCAACTGGCAAGACGCAATCGGCGTCAATGGAGCGGTCGACGCGCTGCGGATGACAGTTGAGGGTGGCAGCGATGCGACCAGCGATCGATTGGTTGTTGTCGACGACGGAACCGACGACCTCGTGCTGTATCGCAACGGGCAGGCCAACGACAGCGGTACCGTTCAACTCGGCCCAGGTAATGCCGAGCCAATGTTGAGTGCTTTCACTGGTGTCGAGACCATCAACTTCATCGATGAAAACGGAAACGCGATCGTCAATGGAGTGGGTGCACCACAACTGGTGGTCTTCAAGCACGATCC
The DNA here is from genome assembly GCA_045110715.1 of Rubripirellula sp. GTDB lineage: Bacteria > Planctomycetota > Planctomycetia > Pirellulales > Pirellulaceae > Rubripirellula. The sequence goes on along the minus strand of JBGCGI010000242.1, from coordinate 13,237 downwards.
CTTTGAGACGAATGACGATCGCCTGACAGCGACATTCCTAGGTTCGGGAGCCACGATCAACGTGGACCCAACGATTGATCCAGGTCCACTGGCCAATCCGTTCGGCGACGGCCAGAACCTATCGGGCGACAGTGACTACTATCGCGTCGTGGCGGAAACGACCGGTACGTTGGACTTCCAAGTCTACTTCCGCCAAGTTGCTGCATTGGCAAGTGGCCGGCCCGGTTTGCCCAACGATGGAAATCTGGATGTCAATGTCCGCGACGCGGCGGGCAACATCATCGCTGGGTTTGGTGCGAACGATGCCACCGATGACGAACGTGTTCGCATCCCAGCAGTGGAAGGTCAAACCTACTTTTTGGAAGTGTTCGGCAACGCTGGGAACGCGATCAACGTTTACAACCTCAGCATCGTCAACCATGCACCTCCTGTGCCTTTCGATCTTGAGCTACTCGACAATCCAGCAGATGGAACGACCAACCCACCAGGTGGTTCCGTCAACAGTGATACCGGACGATCACAGTTTGATAATCACACCTATGACAACACGCCAACGATCCTCTTCCGTTTGGATGACGGAACTTTCCTGAACGATCTGCCAGGCAATCCAACGACCAGCTCGCCTCCCGATGAGATCATCCCGATCCCTTTTCAAGCCGGTATCGCGCAGCCCAATACTCCTGGTTATGCAATCGCAGTTTACGACGAAGGTAACACTCCTCCGCAAACTGGAACTGCTGTTCAAACGCCACTCGGATTCGCTACTGCCGTTGCGGGGCAACAAGGCATTTACTCATTCACGGTGCCAAATGCTCTAGCGCTAAGTGAAGGAAGTCACTTCCTGACCGCGCGTGTGCAAATGATCGATCCAGCGGCACCACAACAATCAGGCTTTGGTGGTCGAAGTGAGTCGTTGGAGATCGTTGTGGATGTGACTCCACCACCTGTCGTCTTTGGCGATCCGGGCAGTGGTTTGCATCCCGACAGCGACAGCGGTGACGCCGCTTTGGCAGGCACATTTGTAGATCGGATCACGAATGATTTGACGCCCAAGTTCTTTGGACGAGCTGAAGCAGATTCGATTGTTCGCGCCTATGTCGATGCAGACAACAATGGCATTTTGAATCCAGCAACCGACATTTTGATCGGACAAACCGTTGCCACACCGCTTGATGGCACCAACCAAGCACCACGCGGTGAGTGGGAAATCACATCAACGGTCAACATGAATGACCCCAATCTTCTCGGAGGCTTGGGTTTCGATGGACTGAGAAGAATCTTCGTGACGGCAGAAGATCTATCCGGAAATAACTCGGCTCCGAACAACAATTCGACCTTGGAAATCTTTATCGATACACAGGGTCCACAAGTCACCAACGTTTTCATTACCGATGACCCTGCCTTCAACATCTTCACGTTGAAGCCGGAGACACCGCAGCCAACGCCTCGCGTTGACAGCTTGACGATTGCAGTCCAAGACCTTCCGAACCGGATCGCGACTTTCCTCTACAGCGCAGTATCCAACGTTCCCCCGTTGGCTCCCGTCGTTTTGCAGGGTGACCACAGCGGTGTGATTCCGATTTCCAACTTGGCTTACAACGTTCTTTCCAACGGACCTGGAATTGCGACCGGTGAAATCGTACTGACATTTGGCAGCCCGCTGCCTGATGATCGATTCACTTTGACGATCCTTGATAGCCTGATCGATCCGGCTGGAAATGCACTTGATGGCGAGAACAATGCGGTCGAGCCAATCGGCACACCGTTCTTTCCAACCGGTGATGGAATTCCTGGAAGTGACTTCGTGGCAAGGTTCACAGTCGATAGCCGACCGGAAGTCGCCACCTGGGCGCAGGGCGTTGTCTATGCAGATATCAACGGAAACTTTGTTTGGGATCCTGAAGGCCAAGACAACGACGCCACCAATCGTGACTTCGTCTACAACTTTGGCGAAGTCACAGACGCGTATTTCGCTGGTAATTTTGCAGCCGCGAATGCGGCAGCTGCCAGCGGGTTTGATAAGGTCGGTGCCTACGGCGCTTTCAATGGCCAATATCAATTCTTCCTCGATACGGATGATGATGGAATCGGTGACACCGTTGGCTCGATGGCTTTCCAGGTCAACGCAATCCCAGTCGCTGGAGACTTCGACCCCACGCATCCCGGAGACGAAATCGGTGCCTTCGACGGTCAGAACTGGTATCTCGACGTCAATGGCAACAATGACATCGATGTAGGCGAAAAGTTCTCTACCAATCTGCGCGGCATTCCCGTTGTTGGCGACTTCAACGGCGACGGATTTGATGACTTGGCCACCTTCAACAACGACACAGGGAACTTCCAGTTCGACCTGAATCGCAATGGCAATCCGAACGACTCGCTCACGTTCGGTTTCCCTGGGTTTGGTGAGAAGCCCGTCGCAGGTGATTTCAATCTCGACGGTATTGACGACATCGGTCTTTGGGTTCCCGGCCAAGAAGGGCAGTTGCCGAAAGACTCAGGTGAGTTCCACTTCCTGCTCTCCGACAGCAATCCCATTGGCGGTGCACAACCTGCTCCTGTGACAGGCACGGGCCCAAGTTCGATCTTCGAGCCCTTCAGCCCTGCCCCACTGGGCAACGATTTGATCGCTCAATTTGGTGATGACTTTGCCTTGCCGTTGTTTGGTAACTTTGATCCGCCAATCGCTGACGATGGTGGTGGCGCGACCTTCCTGGGTTCACTTACCAACGAATTGAATCCGCTTGATACGACCGTGGATGGCCAGGTGACGGCTCGTGACGCCCTGGTCGTGATCAACGCTTTGGGGCGAGGTGACTTCAACCAAGCCTCCAACCCTCTTCGCGTCGTTGCTTCGCTTGGCGGATTCCGCCTCGATGCAAGCCAAGATGGGTCGATCACATCACTGGATGCTTTGCGAGTCATCAACGGCCTCGCGCAGCTAAATCTCGGGGCGGAGCCCGCGGAAGCAGAAGCCTCTTGGGCGGCCTCTGCGGACAGTGTCATGCGTGAACTGAATGATGATGAACAGGATGATTTCCTTGAATTGCTAGCATCCGATCAGGATCGCCTCAACGAGGTAAAGTCGTGAGTCGAGACGGTGGAGCTATCTACCAACCAGGTAGTTTAGAAGGAACAGGTAAGCTCTCTGGCATTTCACCCCTAAACTGGTGATGACGATCCTGCCATGTCGATGGATTGACCAGGCGGAAGCAGTTGCGCCAGTTTTTCACCGCAGCGAACTCTTGGCATCAGGCAAGATGCCGTCATGGAAGGATCCAATGATCACTCGAACAAACCTATGTTGTGGATGGACGAAGTCACTCGTACTAGCAGGCTTAGCCATTCTTTTTTCGGCCACCGCTTGCTCCGCACAGATCAGTTCACCGCTGATCGACCAAGATGCAACGATGGTTCACATCGATGACTCGGAAGTCTCGCAAGCCGGATTTCTTGGCAAGCACAAAGCATCCGGCTGTGACGGTTGCGGCGAAAAGTTCCCGAAGTGTTGTTGCGGAGCATGGTGGTCGCATCAGACCGGTGGATTCGGGCAGTTCCTTCTGCTCCGACCTGGCAACGTCGATCAGATTTTCGCCATCGAACAGAACACGATCGTTCCTGGTGATTTTCCGACTGGTCCTGTCGGCCGCGTGAACATTGACGAGGAAGCGGCGTTCCGCGTGGGCTTCACCTGGGCGGCGAGCGACTGCACAAGCTTGGTCACGACCTTCACACGTTTTGAGGGCAACACATCAAGCACCATCAATGCAACACCCACGAACGTGTTGAATTCGCAGATCATCCATCCTAGTACTCTGACGGTTGGCGCCGGAAGTCTTCAGTCAACCGCAAGCTACAGCCTGGACTTCCAGTTGATCGATCTAGCCTATCGACATGTCTACAAGACGAGTGATTGCTATGCGGTCAACTGGTTGGCTGGATTTCGATATGCCAACATGGAGCAGGACTTTCAGGCTCAACAAAATGTTTCGGTTGCTACGGGTCTCGTGAACGTTGATACGGATGTAGATTTCAATGGCTTCGGTATGCTCTTCGGTGTCGATGCAGAACGGCGCAGTTCGCACAGTGGTCTGAGCATCTACGGCAAGGGCATCAGCAGCTTTTTGGCGGGTGATTGGCGGGGCACGTATCGCCAAACCAATCAATTTGGCGGTGGTGTCGTAGCCAATGAGTATGAAGACTACCGTGTGACACCCGTCGTCGAACTTGAGTTGGGTTTTGCATGGCGAAACAAATGCGGCAACCTCCGCGCCAACATTGGATACATGACGAGTGCTTGGTACAACGCGATCTCGAATCGCGAGTACGTCGATGCGGTACGAAACAACAACTACGTCAGCATTGACGAAACGATCACCTTCAACGGTCTGACTTCTGGCCTCGAATACCACTTCTAGGTCGGATCCGAGTTCGACCCCAAGAATAAGACCCCAGTTCCGCATCGCTGTGGAACTGGGGTTTTGCATGCGCCAAAGACGAGCACCTTTGTTCAGGTTGGCTCGACCCTCGCTACCTTGGTAGTGTCGGCTCTAGGAAACGAATCATCAATCGAAGGAAGCCTCGCAGGGATTGAGATGATGGAACTGTATCTTGATGCACAAACACTGTTTAGCGGGCTCTCGCTGCTTGTGACCTGCTATTTTTGGTTGACTCGCGTTCGTAAGGAACGCCCCCACCTGCAGTTTCATCAGTTGAGTGACTTTCGCGCTGTTTGTCGGCGAATTCCAGATGATCCCGATCGAAAACGTTTGTGCTTCCAGCAACTGGACTCCGGCGGAGTCCTGATCGTGAATCACAGCATTCGCCAAAATTCGATCGTCTTGTTCGAGTGTTTTCTCACGACCGATGATGGTGTGATCGAAGGCGACTGGGGCTACGGCGGAGACGACAAACCACCATGGAATATCGGTCCGGAGACATCCATTCCCTTCAGTCCCGCTTGCTTCTTCGATGTCCCAGCCGACTATCAAATCCCCGAGCGACCGTCATTCTACCTTCGCTTTGTGACCGCTAGTGGAAAGCGATTTACCCATCGTTTCACTCAGCAAGCCAAACAACATCGCGCAGTCGCGCCCCTATCGCTTCGTGACGCCGCCTGATCACCGAGCCTTCGATTCGCTCAATCCGCGAAAAACTTTTGGATCGTTTCTGTTTTCGGAGCCTTCGTTAGCAACGAAACAACCACAAGTACGATCGCCGAAACAACGAACACCGTCACGACCGGATGAAGTGGAGGCACGATGGTCATGTCGCCCAACTGCAAAGGTGATTCCGGAAAACTGTATCTTGGATTCCCGCCGAAGTCGGATCGATAGAACAAGGTTCCCCAAGTCGCAAACGTCGCCAAAGTGCTACCGATGGCGCCGGCCGCCGTCAGTCTTCTCCAGTAGATCGCGGCAAACACCAACGGAAACAATCCGGTGAAACCAGCGAACGACCAGAGTCCCAAATCGAACACGCTTCGAGGCAGTACAAGGCTCAACAGAAAGGTAGCGACCACGACGAAGATGACAAATCCGCGCGCGTGACGAACGGTCGCCTTTTGATCTTCCTCATTATTGGCGTCGCGTCGCAAAATGTCTTCGGTGAACATCGTTCCCAGGCAAAGGAACTGGCTGTCCAACGACGACATGATCGCCGCCAGGATGCCGGCGGTTAACAATCCGCCCAACAGCGGCCCCGCATGTGTACTGACCAGAGCGCCCAACACTGCGTTGCCACGTTCGTGTGGATCCATCAGGGCTAGCTGGTCCGCGATTCCGCTGTCTGGACCACTGGCCCATACGCCAAGCAAAACGCAAGGCACCCACACGATCATGATGAAGATGGGGTGGACGACGATTGGCAACTTGAATGCCTCGGCGCTGCGCGCCGTCAACCAATGCTGAAAGATGTGTGGAAACATTCCGACCGACAGAGGGATCAATAGAAACGAAAAGAATACCGTCTTTGGAATCTTGGCTCGCGTGATCAAAGCTGGGTCCGCCTGCGCTGAAGCGATCTCCATGTTCTTTAGCAAACTGTCAGTGCCGCCAATGGAGTTTGCAATCACAACGAAAGTGACCAAGCCTAAGATCATGAACAGTCCCGTTTGAAACGCATTGGCCCAAGCTGTGCCTCGCATGCCGCCAAAGAACACATACGTGAGAACGACTCCACAGATCACTGCTGAACCCAAAGGTGACGGGACGCCAAAACCGTAGGACTCAAAGAGTCCCCATTCGGTAAACGCTCCTTGCGTAACCGCTTGCACAACGCTGCCGCCTCCCAACACGCCGACCATCAAATAGCCGATCACCAGGAACACGAGCACGGGAAACAGCAACAGTCCAATCAAGCTGCTGTCGAGTCGATCACGAAAGAACTGAATCTGCGTGCGATAGCCATGTCGTTGCCCGAGTCGCCAGAGTGGCACTCCGATCAAGAAGAAACACATCGAATGGATGATTCCGCTAGCTGATGCCAACAGACCGTACACACCGGCACCCACTGCATACGCCTTGCCTGTCGAACCAACCAGCGCAAAAGCCGTCATCGTTGTTCCAAACAGCGACATCAACAGTAGGAAGGGACCGATCGAATGACTTGCGAACATGTAGTCATTCGCGGTTCCTCGAAACAACCGACTCGCTGACAATCCGAGCGCTACTAGCAGAGCCAAATAGATCGCGATGATGATCAACTGGGTCATGACGCCGACTCCTCTGCTTGCGAACGTTCCTTCGCCAAGTCCTGTGGCCAACTGAAACAAGTTGCCAGCCACCAGGTCACTGCAGCCAGAACGGACAGAACGATTTGGTAGGTCATCGTTCGGGGCAGGAACCCAAAGTCCAATGTGGCGTTGTCCCACTGCCAATAGTCTTGGTGCAGGACCAGGAGCAGGCCAACGCAAATCCAAATGGCGACTTTCATTAGGTTTTTGATGCGAATGCGAGGAAGAATTTGGGAGCAGGGTGATTAGTCTAGTGCACCACAGCGTCACCCAAAGTGCAGTACCAACCTATCCGGGGATAACGATGAAACATCCGAATCGCCAAATGGTCTCGCTGCGGTCAACACGATCCTGCGAGCTAGCCCGTGCAAGGGTGTCGTGCTAACATACCGTTCCCGTAAATTCCTTTCCTGCCGACTCTACGACGTCACTTTGGTGACGTGGTTTTCGCCACTGAATAAGGTTCGCGTCTGATGACTCGTGTCCCAAGTTTCCTGTTGTTCTCCGCACTCGCGGCACTCCTCCTCAGCCCGGTCTTGGTCGGTTGCAAGAAAAGCTCCGACTCCGCTGGAGGCCCTGTTGGTGGCAAACGGCAGTTCCTGAGCATGGGAACTGCACCCGTCGGTGGCGCCTTCCCGGTCGTCGGTGGTGCGATCGCAGAAGTCCTCAACGCACATAAGGACTCCATTGACTGGAAGGTCCAAGCCAAAGGCACCAAGGGTTCTCAAGAGAACATTCGTCGATTGGAACAGGGCGAATTGGAGCTAGCACTTTCCAACGCGGCGATCAGTTACTTTTCGGTTCGCGGTGAAGCTGGTTGGGACAAGCAATACAACATCCAAGCCATCGCTACGATGGCTCCGAACGTCGCACTCTTCATCGCGCGCTCGGACTCGGGCATCAAAACAATTGCAGACCTCAAGGGCAAGCGTGTGATCACCGGTCCAGCAGGCGCAGGCTTTCAAATGTTCATTGAACCAATCTTGAAAGCTCACGGCGTTGCCTGGGAAGACATCACTTCGCTGAATGCCACTCAAAGCGGATCCGTTGATCAACTGGGTGACGGCTCGGCGGACGCTGCTTTCCTTGGCGGCGCGGTACCAACCGGCTCGATCACACAAGCGACCAGCACGTTCGATGTGACGTTCGTACCTTTTGACGAAGACGCTCGGCAAACTTTGATCAAGGACTACGCGTTCTTTCACCCGTTCAGCATTCCCGCGGGGACCTACAAAGGCATGGAAGCGGACTTCCAAGGTTTGAATGTTGGCTCGATGCACGTCATCACAGCCAAGGCACAGCCTGAGGATCTGGTCTACGAAGTCACGAAAACGATCTGGGAAAATCGTGCTGAAATCGCGGGCAAGCATCCTGCTGGAAAAGCGTTGAACGAAAAGAACATCGCTCGCGATACGGGGATTGACTATCACGCTGGTGCGATCAAGTTCTACCAAGAAGCAGGCATCTGGCCTGAATCGGAGTCGGCTGTCGAAGCCGATGCAAAAACCGAAGAAGTCGAAGCCGCGGCTGAGTAAAATTCGTGCCCTAAGATGCTGCAACAAGGAATACCTCCGTGACAGAAGACGTCTCGGCTTTTGACCGATTGAATAAACAAGCCGTCGCGTTTCTGGGAGTCTTCCTGTGTTTGTTCACTCTCTTCGAAGTGAACTACAACCTATTGCAGCCCCAGTCGGCGCTTGCCATCTTCGTTGGCGCTGGGCTGGCACTCTGCTTTCTAACTTTTCCATTCGCTAAGCGTTGGCAGGATGTCAAAGCACTTCGCTACTTGGATGTCTTGCTGGCCATCGCCGCCATCGTCTGCTGTGGATATGTCATTGCCCAGACGGAGCCTCTGTTCGAGAGCCTCTGGTCGGACGGTATTTCACTTGGCAACCGAGCGGGCGCGGAAACAGGTCTCGACTTCGCCATCGGACTGATTGGTCTTCTCATTGTTCTGGAAGCAACCCGGCGCAGTATCGGCTTGATCGTTCCGGTTTTGGCGTTGCTGTTTGTCGCGCACTCTTACTACTGCTATGGCAGTATCGAGTACGACTGGATCGAGATGCCCAACTGGATGTTGCCTCACGCGGGACAGAGTAGCAAGGACATCGTCAGCACGACGTTCCTGCAGTCGTTGGGTGTGTTTGGCCCTGCCGCAGCAGTCATGTTCAAGTACGTCTTTTTGTTTGTCGTATTCGGTGCGTTTCTAGAAATGTCTGGTGCGACGCAGTTCATCATCGACTTCGCGACCAAGACATTTGGCAAAGTTCGCGGGGGCCCGGCAATGGTGAGCGTGATGGCCAGTGGGTTGATGGGATCGCTGTCGGGAAGCGCTGTTGCCAATGCGGTCACGACGGGCACCTTCACGATTCCGATGATGCGAAGCGCGCGTTTCCCCAATCACATTGCTGGTGGGATTACCGCAGCAGCGGCCTCCGGCGGCGCACTCGTTCCGCCGGTCATGGGTGCGGGTGCGTACATGATGTTGGAGTTGGTTCAACCGCAAGTCACTTTCGTGACGATCATGAAAGCGGCCATCATTCCAGCTTGTCTGTATTACTTGTCGATCTTAGCAGTCGTGTTTCTCTATTCGCGTCGGTTGGGAGCGGATGGGCTGGATGTCGCTGAAGTTGTCGAAAAGAAACTTTGGGGATTCGAGGCCGTCGTCTTCTTCTGTGCGCTTGGCACTTTGATTGGGCTGTTGATCTTCGGATTCTCGCCATTCCGTTCGGTTACCGGTTCACTCGCTGTGATCTTGGTGTTCGCTACGTTGCGGAAAGAATTGGACATCAGCCCCAGTGCTCGCAAACTCGCGTTCGCCAGCTTCTTTGTCGCGCTGATTCTGCATCAAGCCACCATTTGGCTCAACGACGCTGTTCCGGGATGGTTGAATCCTTTCATCGCTCCCTCTTGGGTGCACCCCGAAACGCAAGCGATCAGTCCGATTCTGGCGATTGGCTCGATCTTGGAATCTGCGATCGTGGGCATGTTCGGACTGTTAATCTTTGGCTTGCTGCATCCGGCATGGCGACCAGAGATGAGCACCGCGTTTACCAAGTCGGCTAAGAACGGCATCTCGCTTGTCGCTGCCAGTGCCTGTGTTGGAATCATCATCGGCATCGTTCAGCAAACTGGAATCGCTACGGATTTCAGCGCCGCAATCAAAGGTGTGGTGGCAACGAACCTGTTTCTGGCATTAACCGGGATCATGGTTTGCTCATTGATCTTGGGGATGGGAGTACCATCGGTGGTTTGCTATTTGCTGATGGCCACATTGATGGGTTCGCTGTTGGGTGAACTTGGGGTGCAGCCGTTGATCGCTCACCTGTTCATTTTCTACTTCGGCATGATGTCGATGGTCACTCCGCCGGTGGCATTAGCTGGCTATGCCAGCGCGTCGATCGCCGATGCACCGATCATGAAGACGTCCTTCGCGGCATTTCGATTCGCGCTGGTCGGCTTCACGCTGCCATACATGTTTGTCTATCGTCCCGCCTTGTGCTTGTTGGCCGCAGACGGGGGAGCACCCACTCTGTTCGCTGTCTCTCACGCTGTGCTGGCAGCAACCATTGGTATTCTGGCTTTGGCCGCAGGTATCGCTGGCTACTTCCGAAATGGGCTGACTGTCTTTGAAAGAGCCGCGATGTTTGTGTCCGCGGCGCTGCTGCTGGCACCACTCACCAAAATTGGCGATCTGCAGGTTGGGCTGACCGTCGACATCGTTGGCGCCGTGATCTTTGCTGCCGCTGTGGCATACAATTCGATTCGAAAGCCGGTGAATCCTGGCGTGCTGTAGCCTGGTTTGGCTGATGTCTCGAAAATTGCTAGGAAATTTGGCTCACGAGACCGCCAATCGGCATTCGATACCGATCCAAAGCGGACTATCTTGTGTCGGTTTCCCAATCACTCCTCTGATTGTTCAAAGTACTTCCATTGTTGCCCTGGGAAGCCTATTTGAGTCTCGCGGTAGCCGGAATGCTTCTGGTTGGCTTAGCCCTGCGCCTAGCTGCAACCGACTTGCTGGCGGTCACGGCCCTCGCGATTCTCGTCGTCGCTCAGAATCTGACCGGCACGATCCTACTGCCTTCGCCCCAGGAAGCCGTTTCCGGTTTTGGTAACGAAGGGCTGATCACAATCGCGCTGTTGTTCGCCGTGGTGGCGGGTCTCGAGTTCACTGGCGGAACCGAGTTGGCGACTGGCTGGTTCTTGAATAGGGCCAAGACTTTAACAGGCGCCCAATCACGCCTGTTGATCCCGGTGGCTGCACTCAGTGGATTCTTGAACAACACTCCCGTGGTCGTCGCCTTGATGCCAGTGGTAGGAGATTTGGCCAAGCGCATTGGAACCAGCACAAGTCGGCTGCTGTTGCCGATGAGCTACGCTGCGATCCTCGGTGGCATGTGCACGCTGATGGGGACCAGCACGAACTTGATCATCGCTGGTATGAATAGCAAAGCGATCGCCAGTGGTATTCAAACTCAACCGTTAAGTTTTTTCACACCAGCGATCGTAGGAGTTCCTGCCGCAATCATCGGTTTGATCTACATGATTTTTGCTTCGCGCTGGTTGATTCCCGAACGTCGTGCGGCGGTCAGTGTCTCCGATGACCCGAGACAGTACACGGTGGAGATGCAGGTGGAAGCCGGAGGGCCGCTGATTGGTCGGTCCATTGAGGATGCAGGGCTTCGCCATTTGCCGGGTCTTTACATCGCTGAAATTCAACGTGAAGACGGCGTGATCGCGGCCGCCAAACCCAACGAACGACTGCGAAGCAACGACGTGTTGATTCTGGTCGGCGCTCTCGAAAGTGTGGTTGACCTCCGAAAGATCCGCGGTCTAACCACTTCCGACGATCAGGCTCGGAAGTTGGAGGTGCCTGCGTGGCGGCGTACTTTGGTAGAGGCCGTCGTCAGTCCGCGCTGCAGCTTGCTGGGCAAGACAATTCGCGAGGGTCGCTTTCGCTCACACTACAACGCGGCAGTCGTCGCGGTCGCGCGCGGTGATAAACGGCTCACCGGAAAACTGGGTGACGTTCAACTAGAAGTTGGCGATGTGTTGCTATTAGAAGCTTCGCCGTCGTTTCTTCATCGTCGCAGCGAGTCTCGCGATTTTTTCTTGGTCAGTGCGGTCGAGCAAGGCGTCGTGCGTCGACCCGAGCGAGCATGGGTTGCCGTCCTGATCATGCTGTTGATGGTGCTGGCCGCCGCGGGAACGAAGATCTCCATTCTGACCGCTGCCTTGGTTGCCGCGATTGCGATGGTTGGCCTGCGTTGTTGCACCACCACCGAAGCTCGTCGAAGTATCGATTGGTCCATTTTGATTGTCATCGGCGCCGCTATCGGGATCGGAGCCGCCTTGGAAAAGAGTGGGGCAGCTGCCGCGATCGCCAGTGGACTCCTGAACCTCGCTGGCGGAAATCCTCTCTTAGCCCTCGCGGCAATCTTTCTAGCGACAATGCTCTGCACTGAGTTGATCACCAACACGGCTGCGGCTGCACTGATGTTCCACATCGCTATTGGGACGGCGGCCGGCCTGACCAACGCTAATGGACTGCCCTGTGATCCAACACCTTTTGTGGTTGCGGTGATGATCGCAGCATCAGCAAGCTTTCTGACACCTTTCGGCTACCAAACGAACTTGATGGTCTATGGTGTGGGCGGTTACCGAGCGATCGATTATCTCAAGTTTGGCCTACCGCTAAGCTTGATCGTATTCGTGGTCACCATGCTGGTTGTACCACGAGTGTTACCGTTCTAGGGTCCGCTTTCTTCGCAGACCAGGACCGTCCTGCTGTCCTTGATGAGCTGCCGGGCGTTGCCTTGCATGACATCTAAGAAGACCGCAACGAATGCCATGAATCAGAAACCGACTAGTCCAGAATTGACGAACCGAGCGACTCCGCCAACGGACGTTTCGCTTGAGAATGCCCTGCGCGCGGATCGACATCGCCTTCGAAAAGCCAAGCAGCGTTTGTCGCCCGACGAGTTCCAAACTCGTCTGGCAAAATCTGTTCAGCTCCGATCCGTTCGGCAGAACGCGTCACCCAAGATTGAGTATCCAGCAGACCTGCCCATCTCTGCCCATCGCGACGAGATCGTGAATCTGATTCGACAGCGGCAGGCGATTGTTGTCTGTGGCGAAACCGGCAGCGGCAAAAGCACTCAATTACCCAAATTCTGTTTGGAAGCCGGACTCGGCCGGGACGGCATGATTGGCCACACGCAGCCACGGCGGTTGGCCGCCCGTAGTATCGCGACGCGATTGGCCGAAGAGATGTCGACTCCACTGGGTCAAACAGTCGGATATCAGGTTCGCTTTGGTGATCAAACCAGCGATCAGACCTTGATCAAGTTGATGACTGACGGAATTCTGCTGGCCGAAACTCAGTCGGATCGCTTCTTTGACGCATACGATGCGATCATCATTGATGAGGCGCACGAACGATCGCTGAACATCGACTTCTTGCTGGGCTACTTGCGGCGATTGCAGGCCAAACGTCCCGAT
>JBGCGI010000241.1:0-3215 GCA_045110715.1 Rubripirellula sp. | reverse complement strand
CGATTCTGCGAAGAAGCTGGCCCAAAAGAAGCCCGCTGCAAACAGGGGCAAAGCGAAAGACCTCAGTGCTTTCAAGAACAAACTGGATGAACTGGTGAAATCCGGAAAACTCTCCAAAGAAGATGCGGCCAAACTCACGGCAACGATGGAAACCAAGGAAGCGGTAGAGGGCGAAGCCAACAAACAAGACCAAGTGGACTGGAACGCCGAGTACGAAAAACTAATGGCGAACCCAACTATGCGCGAATCGATTGAGAAAAAGGGATCCTCAAAAGCAGAGGTAATCGAGTACCTAAAAAAACAAGCGAGATCGAAGGCTGGCAAAGCCAAAGGTAGAATGGCAGTCAGACCTGGAGCAAGGCCGGGCAGTTTCCAGTTTTACTCAATCGTTATTGGACGACTGAAGTCGAAAGACGTTGAACTCGGCGAGATGGAGATCGATGTCGATTACGTTATCAGTGGAAAGCCACGACTCAATGCAGATCTAGTCGGCACGCGAGTCAAGCTCGTCGGAGTTTCGGGGCAATACCTCGATGCCCTGTTGCAGATTAAACGTGGTGAGACGATCAAAGTCCGCACCGGCAACTTTAATCCCAAAACGAAAGTACTTGGTTTCGGCTACAAGTTTCACGTGCTTGAACGTACAGCGCCATTTAAGCCAGGAGACTTCGGTGTTCCGACGGAGGAATTCCGAGGCTTCAGCGGCGAACTCACTGGAAAGATCGTCGAGGCGATCGGATACGAAGTGCTGTTGGAGGTGAAAGAGACTAATCCGGCAGACGCCAGCCAAGCCAAAGATGCGGCCAGCATTGTTGGCAAACGTATACGCATCGCCGGCTTCTTTAATCAGCACCGTGATGCATTCGCAGATCTGAGCGAGGGCGACGAGATTCGAGTGAGCGTCACTCATCGCGCCCCCAAAAGCGATGCCGTCGAGGTGACGGATAAGCTGGAGATGGCCCCGTGATTTCAACGGAAGGCAAGGTTTACGTAATGAAGCGCCTTTTCATTCTATTCATGTTGCTCGCCTCGCCTGTCCAAGCAGACGATGTTGTCCCAAAGATCATCCGCCCGGCGTCCGAGCGGTTTGCACAGCGTGACACGCAAGTTGTCCCCGACTTTCAAAGGCATGTGGTGCCTTTACTTGGAAAACTTGGATGCAACTCGGCGAAGTGTCATGGATCGTTTCAAGGACAAGGCGATTTTCGTTTGTCGCTGTTTGGATTCGACTTCCAGTCCGATCACGCGGCACTCCACGCGGACGCCTACTCCGAAGAAGGCTGGCGACTGCGCGTGGGCGATCCTGAGAACAGCCTGATCGTTCTCAAGCCGACCGAGCAAACGGATCACGAGGGTGGCCTTCGATTTGAAGAAGATTCGTGGGAACACCACCTGTTGCTTCGCTGGATCGAGTCGGGCGCAAAAGGGGCGATTGATTCGGGTGGACCGATCACGAATCGTGTTGACGACGACTCCAATGCTTTCTTTAAGGAATCCATTCAGCCCATCCTTCAGGATCATTGCTTCGAGTGCCATGGATTCAACTCCCGCAAAGGCAACCTCTCCTTAGCCAGCCGAGAAGCGTTGCTCTCTGGCGGCGATTCCGGGCCGGTCGTCGTACCGGGTAAACCTGGAGAGAGTCTGTTAGCCACTGCTGTCGAGTATTCCAACGATGAACTCCAGATGCCTCCAAGCGGCAAGCTCGCAGACGAGAAGATCGCGGCACTCAAGAAGTGGATTGAGAAGGGAGCTCTGTGGCCAGATGGGTATGAGGCAGCGCCGAAAGCACCAGATCAAGTGCTCGTTGGTCTTCACCATGAACCGAACGAAGTCCTCTTCAACGAGACCAAGCAGAAACAGCAGATCAGGATCATCGCCGAATGGGAAGACGGTACGCGCGAGGATGTGACTTGCCTCACGCGTTACCAAACAAACGACGATGCCATCGTGCATGTGAGCCCCAGCGGGGTAGCAACCTCCACAGGCACTGGTGACACACACATCATTGCGTTCTATGACAACGGAGTGGCGGCGATTCCTGTATTGAGACCGGTCGGGCATCTTCTTGGTAACCCGACGCGTGAGCGAGGGATCAAGACTGATGACTCGGGACGCGAAACTATCCCTCGCTCACGCGTCGGGTTTCCACCGGCCTCGGATCACCCAATCGACCGTTTTGTCAGCGCGAAGCTCGACAAGCTTGGGATTGCTCCATCTGAACTTTGCACGGACGCTGAGTTTCTTCGCAGAGTAAGCATCGATATGACCGGAACGCTTCCCACGCCTGAGGAGGTGTTGGCTTTTCTCAGCGACACGACGGCAGACAAACGAACTCGGAAAATCGATGAACTTCTACAGCGGCCGAGCTACGCTGCGTGGTGGACGAACAGGCTCTGCGACTTCACAGGCTGTAATCCGAAATCCATTAGCAGCCTGCTGGAGGTCGCTCGCGAAGATGGCTACGTCAAAGCATCCCAGTGGTACGACTGGATCTACGAGCGTGTCGCTAGAAACGAATCGTACGACAGCATCGTGGAAGGCATCATGCTGGCAGAGTTGTCAGGCGGCAAAGACGGCATGCCCTATTTCTGGACGCGACAAAGCTTGGAAGAGCCCAAGGATACAGCCATGTCGGTGGCGCATGCGTTTCTGGGTATCCAAATGCAATGCACTGAATGCCACAAGCATCCGTTCGATAAATGGACACAAGCTGACTTCAATGATTTTTCGCGATTCTTTGATCCGGTGACCACAACGAAGCGATCTTCCTTGGTAGCGGAAGCTCAGCAACTGAGTCTATTACGCAGTCAGGTGGTGCATCTGGAAGCGGGCGATGATCCGCGAGTGCCAATCATGGATTGGATGCGAGACGCGACAAACCCTTGGTTTGCCAAAGCGTTCGTCAATCGTGTTTGGGCTGGCTACTTCTACACTGGCATCGTCGATCCGCCCGACCAATTCACGCCCGCGAACCCGCCCAGTAACGCGGCGCTTCTCGATTGGCTTGCCAACGGCTTCATCGAAAACGATTACGACATGAAGTGGCTTCATCGCCAGATCGCGTCCAGTGAAACGTACCAGCGAAGTTGGAAGCCCAACGAAACGAACCGCAACGATCGGCGGAACTTTAGCCGAGCCATCCCGCGTCGTATCCCAGCCGAAGTCGTGTACGACGCGATGAAACAGGCGACTGCGGCAACGGATCAACAAGACTC
>JBGCGI010000240.1:0-6501 GCA_045110715.1 Rubripirellula sp. | reverse complement strand
CCCGAAGGCTCTTCCCCCCTATGCCAAACGCAAAGCGTCTGAAGTCAGACGCACAGCAACCACGCTTGAGAAAAATCGTGGTCGCGTTGAGCGTCGCACGTTGACGACCACGACGGTCGGAACCGACACCTGCAACTGGCCTGGTCTGCGTCAGTTTTTGAGGCTTGAACGCGAGACAACAATCAAAGGCGAAACGAAAACGACGGTGGCCTATGCGGTCACCAGTCGTTCGGTGGAATCCTCGACGGCCGAAGAGTTACTTACTCTGTGGCGTGATCGCTGGGCGATCGAGAACCGATTGTTCTGGGTCAAGGACGCCACTCTGCGAGAAGACCACAGTCGCATCCGATCCGGAAAAGCAGCCTTCGCGATGAGCATCATTCGCAACGCAAGTGTCAACTACATCAGGAGTTCCGGCCACCAATGCGTCGCAGCCGCCTTACGAGCAAACGCGCTACGCATCCCAGCACTCTTAACCAGACTCGGCATCTTCATTTAATGAGTCGCCGTGCAGAATGACCACGCCTCCCTTGTTTCGCGACAGCTTCGTACGTACCATGGTGGCTATGTTTCGCCTTACCTTCATCGTTTTGCTGATCGCCAACTTACTGGCCTGTCCGCTGCACTGCCTTTCCTGCCAGACTGCAGTTGCGGTGGACGATGATTGCGGACCGACGGCGTGTTGCTGCTGTCAGAGTGTCGAGGATGCCGAAAAATCGTCCAATGACGACCCAACCCAGGAAGATGATTGCACCTGCCCCAACTGCATCTGTGAAGGGGCGACGATTCAGGCTGGCCCTGTGATTCCCCAGTGCTATTCGTTTGGGGCATTGGGGGCATGGGTTGTTCCGGCAAATGAGCTCCTGCTTAAGGAAGCCTCGTCGCTGCGAGTTGTGACAAGACTCCGACCACACCGCTTTTCCCGCGGTCGCGATGCGCTGGTAGCGCATGAATTTTGGTTGATTTAGCGATCTCAATCGGCGGCTGTTCTGCTGCTGACCGCATGCTCGATCCCGCTGACGTTACCTTGACTGCGTGCAGATTGAGTTCTGCAGCTCTTGCGATCTGGCATTCTTTGCATGGATCATTTTGTCTTCGCGCGCTGCGCTTCAGCTCGTGGCGAAGTAGATGATCGGACAATCATTTACCAACCATTCGATTCGACTGATGCTTCTTCCCTGGGAATATGGTGTTCGCAATCTGGCTCGACGGCCCGTGCGCACGGCGTTGACACTCGTTGCACTGGCAACCGTCGTGATGCTGGTGTTTGTTGTTGTGGGATTCATCCGGGGGCTGGAAGGCTCCCTGGCGATCAGCGGAGATGATGATGTCGTTCTGGTTTATTCGGTCAACTCCGAAGAGAACATTGAGAATTCATCGATCGCCGCACAGACTCCGGCGTTGCTGACAGCGAGCCTTGATGGAACATGGAAACGCTTCGGTGTGCCACATGTTTCTCCGGAATTGTATCTGGGCACACGAGTTCGCACGCATGACGGTGTTGGCGGATTGGGGTTGGTGCGTGGTGCAACCCGCAGCGCGCCGCTGGTTCGGCGCGGCGTGCGATTGACCGACGGCGATTGGCCGCAGGCTGGCGAAGTCATGGTCGGACGGCTGGCTTCGGCAAAGCTTGGTTCACAACCGAGTACGATGGCGATTGGCGAAACGATTGAGTTTGAGGGAAGAACCTGGAACATCAGTGGTCAATTTTCTGCCGGTGGGGCTGCGTATGAATCAGAAATCTGGTGCAACCTTGCTGACTTTCAAGCGGCGACAAAACGTCAGGACTTGAGCCTCGTCGCGATGTTGCTTGCGCCGGGGGCGTCCCACGGTGAAGTGTCGTTGTTCTGTAAAGAACGGACGGACCTTGAGCTGCGAGCGATTCGTGAAACGGACTACTACGGAGCACTGCAACAACATTACAAACCCGTCCGCCTGCTCGCGTGGCTGGTCGTGGTTTTGGTTTCAGGGGCGGGTGTCTTCGCCGGACTTAACATGATGTACGGAGCAGTCGCGGGGCGAATTCGTGAAATCGCGACATTGCAGGCAATCGGCTACCGGCGGCGGGCGATCCTGCTGAGCCTGATCCAGGAAGGCGTTCTGTTGGCTGCGACAGCGTCACTGCTGTCCGGTGTGATTGCATTGTCGATGCTCAACGGCATGGCTGTGCGATTCACGATGGGCGCATTCACTCTACGCATAGATGGCGTTTCAGTCCTCGTGGGTTGCGGCGTCGGTTTAATACTCGGAGTCCTGGGTGCCTTGCCACCGGCACTCAAGGCTCTTCGTGAATCGGTGGCAGTCAGTTTGAAAGCTGTTTAAGGAGAATAAAATGAAGAAGGTCAACTGGATGCTTGTGGGAATGCTGGCGATTCTCGTTGGGTGCAGTGATGCGGATGTTCCACAAGGTTTGGAGTCCACTTCCAGCGCACCGACCGATTCGAGGTACGTGGCTGCCTCTGAGCCAGCCAACGCGATGCCGGTGGGCGAAGCGCGTGAATCCGTCAAAGACGAAGAAACAGTCACGCTGGTCGGGACGATCGGCGGATCACGTGAACCGTTTGTGGATGGTCTGGCGGCCTTCACGATCGTCGATCCGAAGGTACCATACTGCTCGCCCGATGAAGGATGCCCGACACCGTGGGACTACTGCTGCACGCAAAATCAGGTCAAAGACAACATTGCAACGGTGAAGGTTGTTGATGATTCGGGCAGTCCTGTTTCCGGTGATGCTCGCCAACTTCTGGGAGTCAAAGAGCTTTCGACGGTCGTCGTTGAAGGCAAAGCGAAGCGTGACGAACAGGGCAACCTGACCGTCGCGGCAACCCGAGTTTTTGTAAAACCGGGTGACTAACTCATGAATGAACCGCAACTTGATTTGAGTCGACTGGCGCTTGATCGATCCCCCTCTGACGTTGCGCAAAATAAGCCGCGGCGACGTCGTTGGGTGTCGCGGTACGTCCTGCCGTCCGGCATACTTCTGGGTTTTCTTGCTTTACTGGGGATCGCCGCCGGCCGTCACTGGCTGCCGAAAACTTCGGTCGCGGTGGTGCCCGTCATTGTGAAACGGAGTGCGGTGCAACAAGGTGGAAGTCCGCTGTTTCAGGCGGCGGGATGGATTGAACCTCGTCCCACGTCTGTCAGAGTTGCGGCTCTGGCTCCGGGTGTGGTTGAAGAGTTGCTCGTTGTTGAAGGGCAGCATTTGGCGAAGGGTGAGCCGATTGCTCGATTGCTCACCGTGGACGCTGAACTTGGTGTTGAACAAAGCAAGGCGGCATTGGCGATTCGTGAAGGAGAACTGCAGCGTGCTCAAGCAGAACTCAAGGCAGCGAACACGCGTTTGAAGCAGCCGGTTCATTTGCAGGCACGGCTTGCCGACGCGGAAAGTCTGCTGGCCCGGGCGACGACCGAGAAAGCGAAACTGCCGTTCCTGCTCAAGGCAGCGAAAGCCAGGGTTAAGTTCACTGCCAGCAGCTTCGAAGGTAAGCAGTCCGCGGGAGACGTCGTCGCGCGAGTCATTGTTGAGCGGGCTGCAAGCGACCGTACGGCGGCCCTGGCAGACCTGGAAGAGTTGCAGCAGCGTGGCCCAAACCTGCAGCGAGAGATCACTGCGTTGCAGAAAAAGGTCAACGCACTGCAAACACAACTGAAGTTGCTGGTTGACGAGCAGCGACAGGTCGAAGAAGGGGAAGCCAACCTTACTTCTGCCACAGCGTTTCGCGATGAAGCAAAGTTGCGGTTACGCCAGGCGGAACTTGTTCTTGAACGGACCGTCATCCGTTCACCAATGGATGGGCGCGTGCTTCGACTGGTTGCTCTGCCCGGTTCGCGTGTGATGGGTCTGAATCAAACGGCGGAGCAGAGTTCCAGCACGGTCGTTGAAATGTACGACCCCAGTCGCTTGCAGGTCCGAGCCGATGTGCGTCTTGAGGATGTGCCGATGGTCACGCCCGGCGCTCCGGTGGAAATCGAAACAGCGTCATCGGGAAAGTCGATCAAAGGCCGTGTGTTGCAAACCACCAGCTCGGCGAACATTCAGAAGAACACGCTGGAGGTGAAAGTGGGACTTATCGACCCACCGCCAACCGTCAGTCCTGAAATGTTAGTCACCGCCACGTTTGTCGCACCTGAGCTGGAAACGAAAAGCGACGAACTTACTGAGACCGAGCGGATCTTCGTCCCTCAACAATTCATCCAGACTGGTGAAAGCGGTTCCGCGATTTGGATTGTCGATGCGGAAAATCGCGCGTTGCGGAAGACAGTACAAGTCGGTGAAGCAGGAACAGACGGTTTGGTTGAGATCACCGAGGGACTGACCCCGACCGACAAGCTGATAGCGTCCGGCGTGGAAAACGTGAGTTCCGGTGACGCGATCAGCATTCGGGGCGAAGATCAGACAATCGGAGTTGGGAGATAGCGAATGGCATTGGTTGAACTTAAAAACGTCAGCAAGAGTTTCAGCAAGGGCGACGAAACCATCACGCCTCTGGACGACGTCAGTCTGCAGATTTTCGAAGGCGAATTCGTTTCTCTGATGGGACCCAGCGGGACGGGAAAGAGTACGCTTCTGAATCTGGTCAGCGGCATCGATCGTCCCGACTCCGGCATGATTTCTGTTGGCGGGACCGAGGTCACAAAACTCTCGCGGAGCCAGTTGGCCGATTGGCGTGCTGCCAATCTTGGCTACATCTTTCAGACTCACAACCTGATTCCAGTGCTGACCGCCTACGAGAACGTCGAGCTGCCCACACTTCTGCTCAAGTTGTCTTCCTCACAGCGGCGCGAGCGAGTCGAATTGGCGTTGGAAGCGGTCGGGCTGACGGATCGATCCGAACATTATCCAAGACAACTTTCCGGTGGTCAGGAACAACGAGTCGGCATTGCACGCGCAATTGTGGCTCATCCAAAAGTCGTGGTTGCGGATGAACCGACCGGAAGTCTTGATGCGGAAACCAGCGAACAGATTCAGGTTCTTCTTGGACGGCTGAATCGCGAGCTAAACATCACGCTGCTGATGGTGACGCACGATCGTGATGTCGCATCCATTGCGTCTCGGCAGATGATTCTGGATCGGGGCAAGTTTCTGGAACCCGACACCGATAATGTGTGAAGTTGAGCACCCTGTCATGTTGACCTACGTCCTAAAAACTCTTTGGCGGCATCGAACGCGCACGCTGTTGACCGTCACTGGAGCAGCGGTGGCAATGTTCGTTTTTTGTTTCGTCGGTTCGGTACAGGAAGGCTTGACGAGACTGACAACAGGAGCGGATGCGGACCGCAGCCTAATCGTGTTTCAGGAGAACCGATTCTGTCCGACCAGCAGCCGGCTCCCCGAAGACTATTCGAGAAGAATCCGTGAGGTTTCGGGCGTCCGTGATGTGATGCCGATTCAGGTCTGGACGAACAACTGCCGAGCCAGTCTCGATATCGTGGTGTTCAACGGTGCAGATCCCAATCAGATTCAGCGATCACGTCCGGTCAAATTGACATCGGGCTCGTGGAACGACTTTGCCGCTCAACGAGACGCCGCCATCGTGGGACGAAACGTTGCTCAACGTCGTGGGCTGAACTTCGGCGATCAATTCTCCATCGGTGATATCTCCGTGAAGGTCGCGGGTATCTTCTCATCAAGTGTTCCGTCAGAGGAAAACCTGATCTACACCAGTCTCGAATTCCTGCAGTACACGCGAGGATTGGATGCTGCCGGACTCGTCACGCAGCACGAAGTGCTGTTGTCCGACGATGCCGATCCGGATGTGATTGCTTCCAGAATCGACGAAGTGCTGCGTACCGGTCCCGTCGCAACCACCACACGTCGTAAAGGAGCCTTTCAAGCCAGCACTCTTTCTGATTTGGTCGATCTGATTGGGTTCGCCCACTGGCTCGGCTATGCGTGCGTCGGACTGGTGTTGTCACTGGTCGCGACGACCACGGTCATGAGCGTTCAGGACCGCATCAAAGAATATGCGATCTTACAAACGATCGGCGTGCGCCCTCTTCGAGCAATGCGACTGGTGCTGGCTGAAAGCGTAATCCTGTGCTTGGCCGGGGGACTTCTGGGCAGCTTACTGGCGACTGCGGCATTAGCTGTCGGAGGGTTCGCGATTGGCGCAGAAGGAGCAACGATAGCATTCCGCCCCTCAATCAGTCTGCTCACGACTGGCACGTTCGTATCGCTACTGGTCGGAATCTTAGCGGGGATCGCTCCGGCGATTCAGGCCGCAACAGTTCCGATTGTGAATGCGCTGCAGGAAGCATAGAAGACCGCCCCGTAACCGACTGGCCCGACGCATCGCAGCCTGCTGAAAAAAGGCACCATCCTGCTTCCGCGACCACTTGGTGCAGTTTTCGTGGCGGCCGTAGCCTGCACCGGTCACATCGCTCGAGAGAGTTTCTGCGAATGCGCCAAGCCAGTCGCGTCGTCTGTTTGAATACTCGCAATCGCGATATCCAGGCTCAGCCAGAAGGACTCCCTTCGCGCTCATGACGAACCGTCCCGGG
>JBGCGI010000239.1:0-5965 GCA_045110715.1 Rubripirellula sp. | reverse complement strand
AATGGGTACCTTCGAGATGCCGATTCGCTTGTCAAAATGAGTTTCATTGAAAGGGACGCTAGGTAGCTGATACTGCTGATGTCTGAGTTTTTCGTTCGTACCGATCAATCTGTGGCTGGTCCCTTCAGCGGAGTGGAGCTTCGCGAGGCGACTCTTGCAGGAATCATTCGCTACGAGGCAGTGATCGGGGGAACGAAGCAAGGTCCTTGGTACAAGGCGTGCGATATCGGTCTGTTCTCTGAGAAGAAGACACCGCTACCGCATCCCCCTGGGACGACGATTCCGATCTACGCGGTGCGCGGGATGCCGGGTCCGTTCCACGGTCCATTCAAGTTGCGCGAATTGATTGGCTTTGCTGCGCGCGGGCTGCTACCACCAGACGCGCTGTTGCAGGCAGCCGAATCGGCGGAGTGGATTCCCGCGAAACGTTTTCGCATGCTAGCCGCTTGCTTGAGCGGGCAATTGGTGTTGATTGATGCCGCTGGCAACGTCGTGGTTCGCAGCAACGTGGATGCGTTTCGTCAGAAGGAAAGCGGGGCTGGCAGATCGGCTTCCGACGAAGCGGATGCCCGAGACGATTCCGCCGAACGCCATCGCGTCTTGGAAGAGGCGCGAGCGCCGATAGAAATTGCCAAGGCTGTTGATGAGACAGACTTGGAAAGCACGAAAGAACGCTGGCGCGATACGCCTACGGAATCACAGGAGCGTCCGAAGAGTCATGCGTCGCAACGAGTCGTGAGCGAGCAGGAATTGGCCAAGAGTCCCTCACGACTTTCCGTTGCTTTTGCGGCGCTCGATCTTCGCGACCGACTCAATCGTGCTGGCGAAAGCGTGTTTCAGCGACGTTTTGCTGTGCCAGTTGCCTGTGTCTTATTGGCCGTGCTAGGCGTTGGGTCGGCGTTTTCCTATTGGAAACAGATCGAGATGCCACGCGCACAGGTGATCGGCAAATGGATCGATGCGTCAGTCGAGCCCGATGGCGAACCGCGGTTTGGCATTGAGTTTACACCTGAAGGCCAATGCATCGTATTCAACTCGCAAGGCAGATCCTGGTCCGGCGACTTTGATTGGGGAAGAGGGGCCATCGATCAAGTTGGATTCGCGAACATGGAAGCTGGTTCCAGTGTGATCGATCAGCTGGATCCCGCGCATCATGCGGGGACCGTCGATGCGACCGACGGTTACATTTCGCTAAAAGGGTTTGTCAAGAATCCCCCCATGATCGACGGGCACGAGGTGCGTGACTTCTTTGTCCGGCGCAAGGGAGCCGACTTGGCGATCGGCTATCCAACTTCCGTGCAGTGGTCCGCTACCTCGAAGACGTTGGAAGCCGGGTGGATTTCCGCAAAGCCGCTCTCGCTTCAACGCCCCGATGTTGTGGCAGAACTCTCTGCGATCGAAGAAGAGTTTCCGGTACCCGTCGCCGACTTTGGTGGCCTTAAGCCGCTTCACATTTCCGCAGCGCTGACGGCTGCGAAGACCGGAGTTCCCACAACGGTCAACGGCGAGAACGCAACGCTGCATGCGAGTTTGGCCTACTCGAATCAAGTCAACGCGGCTTATCTGCTAGCTCACTTTGGGATTCCTGACGAGGCGCGGAGCATCTATCGATTCGAGATTCCCGACTTGCACCAGGGGCCTTTGTTCGAGGGGGCACAGGTGGTGACGTACGGCCAATGGAAGTTCGTGCTCACGCAATCCGGCAAGCTGCTGTATGTGCAAATGCTGTCGGTGGCGTGATCAATCGGCGCCTGATCGCACGCATGTGTGATGCTGGCCGTCAGGCCTCGAGAAAGTCGTGAACAGCTTCGGGGCCCGGCCGCTGACGCGATCACGGCTCAGGAGTAGCGCTCGTTTCGGGCAGGGCTCGGATGGTGAGTGATTGGAGCCGCCAGCGTCCTGGGCTTTCGACCCCGTGATGCGGACTGCTCTCGAGGCGGAGCGACTCGCCTTCTTTGAGCACCCCAATGTCACTCAGGATACCCGACTGATCTTGCTCGTCGATATCTGCGTCCACGCAATAGATTGCCAGCGGCGCTCGGTCGCCGACACGATAAAACCCGCCGCAGACACCGTTGCCGGCAATGATCGCAGCAGACTCAATCAGTACGTCACGATTGAATCGGAAGTCCAGATACTCGCCACTGTCGACCTGCGAATAGTTTCCGCCGTTGATTCCTAGTCCGCGCAGATTCGTGGCAAGTGTCCCGGTGGTTTCGTCACGGTGTTTCGCGATGACGGTCGCGATCAGGCCCGGTTCTCCAGCTTCACTCAGGTCGACTTCTAGAGTGGAGCCGTTGTTCTGCTTCGTTTGCTCGCGCAGGTCCAGGCGGACGAGTGACGGGTCTGGGTCGGCTTCTGCTTCTGCTTCCTCGGATACCCAATGCAACCGAAAACGCATGGAAGGATCCTCGTTGGCCAATCGATGTCCTCCAGCGTTTCGATGCTCCAGGGCAACACTTGTGAGATGCTTCAGCAGATCCTCGTCCGCGGACTCAAGTAGGTCGTTGGTTTCTTGTGGGTCGGTTGCCAAGTCATACAACTCGAACGGTTTTGCGGTTCCGCCCCTGAGTAGCTGTGGATCGAAGAACATTTTCCACTGGCCGGTGACCGTGTCTCCGTTGACCGTTGGGTCGTCCAAACGCAGTACAGCAACGGCGTGATCTTTTTTCGCCTGTTTGTGGTCGTGGAAAAACATCGGTCGTGGAGGAAGCGTTTCCCCGAGCCATGCTGTCAGGACGCTGGTGCTGTCTTCGGCACCAGGTTGGCCCGCTCGCCAATCCGGGAGGTCGGTGCCGATCAGATCGGCGAAGGTCGCGAACATGTCGTGCAATCCGATCAGGCTGGAGTTGGTTTGTCCGTCCGTTGCATCGTCACCGTCTCCAACGCCGCCGGCGGGCCAGGAAACGAGGAACGGAACGCGATGTCCGCCCTCGTAACAGGAACCTTTGTGACTGCGAAACGGTCCCGTCGCGATATCGCTATCCTTCTCGGCACCGTTGTCGCTGGTGAAAACCACGATCGTATTCTCGATCAACTTGTGGCCTTCGTTTCGTGGATCGTCGTGGTTCTGCAGATAGTCCATCAGCAAACCAAGCACGACATCGTTCTCGTACACGTAGTCATGGCGCACATCCATTTCATCACCTGAGACCGTGAACGCTTTGACGGGACGATCGTCGATGCGGCTCGTTGGCGTATAGGGCCCGTGATTGGAATTGCTGGGGTAGTACAGGAAGAAAGGTTTGTCTGCCTGTTGCTCGAGATGCTCGTTGAGAAACTGTTTGGCGTGGTTCCAATGACGTCCGCCCAACTCGTGCAGCAAGTATTCATCGGGACCGGTTTTGAGCAATTGCTTGCCGTTGCCCGTGGCCGCGACGACGTCACGTCCATGAACATGTCCAGGTCCGACCGTTTGCCCAGGCCAATTCTTGTTCTTTTCAGGATTCTTTGCCTTGGCATCTCTGGCTGGTCCAGAAGTTCCGTGTGAGCGTGAAGTGAACCGACAGAAGTCGAAGCCGTGGTCTAAAGGCGTGTCGAACATTGGCTGCCGCAGATCCGCGTCGTTCCATGCGCTCGCAGGGGATCCCATCTTGTTCCGGTAGCGAAGCCCAACATGCCACTTGCCGACCATGGCCGTTCGATAGCCGTTGTCCTTCATCAGCGTCGCCAGGGTGGGCCGATCAGCCTCAATCATGGGGTCGCCTTGAACACCGAACAGAACCCAGTGCTTCAAGCGATTCCGCCAAGGGTAACGTCCGGTCAACAAGCCATAGCGTGTCGGGGAACATCGCGTCGAAGGTGTGTGAGCGTCTGTGAAGCGAACTCCCATGCGAGAGAGTCGTTCCATGTTCGGCGTTTCGACTTGTTCCTGATCGCTGTTGCCAGTGAAGTCTTGGTAGGCGCTGGTGTCGCCCATCCCCATGTCGTCGGCCATCATGAAAATGACGTTAGGTCGAGTTGGATCGGCAGCAGAGCTGACGACGCAAAGCAAACAAACGAAAAGCAATGGGAGAGTTCGCGCTGGTGACATGACGTTGGTCAAAATGATTTTGATAGTGTGATTCTTGAAAGCTGGAAGATTGTACGGGCTGTCATCGTCCCGTGTTCCGGCACTAAGCCATCGATTCTGAGCATCGTGTCGGCTGGCACGTCACCGCGAACCGGGAAGCCCACCCAAGAGTCCCTGATGAGGGGATTCAAAAAGGGACCGGAAATATGCAAAAGGGGCCGTTGGCGGTTCATGGCCCATCTCGCCGCGTCTATACTGTATCTTCGCTCGGTTGGACGGGAACAGCCACTAATTTTGGCAATCAAAGAGGAGCAATGGATGAGCGAATACGGCGCTTTTAGCGACGATTACTATCTGAACATGAACCTGTCTACAGAGATGGATTTGCCCCAAGGCCGCGAGTCGGTGTTGCACTTTTTCGAGCAACTGCGTCGTCGCTACCCCAAAATGCTCAACTTCTATGCCCGCGAGAAGAATGAGTTCGTCATCGAAGAAGAGAAGGACGCTGGAGCCTATCGCTGGGCGTCGGTCGAGCCCAAACGCGTCAATTCTGGCGTCGTGAATCCTGAATCCTATGAATCGGCGACTGAACAGCACCGTACGATCCTTGAGCTGATCCCATACGACTTGTCGGTCAGTCCGCTGGATTGCGAGTCACTCAGTGTGATGCTGGGTTTCGATTTTGCTTACCGAGGGAACCACAACGAAATCCTGGCTGAAGCGATCGGTGTCGCACCAGGATTGGAGCGATTCACGAATCTTCCATACGGAAAACTACTGTCGCACGAGCCGGCCATTCAGTTCGCGCTGGACGAAGACTGCCGAACACAGTGCCGAGTCAGCTTCGAAACACGCACCAACGCGTATCAAGTTCGCACCGGTGAGTTTGGTGAAGACCAAATCAGTGTGTACTTGACCGTTCGTCGCTACGACAGCTTGGGAGCAAACGAGACGTATGCCGAAGAGTTTGACCGCCTCGCCGCGCTGTGCCGAGATTTGGTCGATGAGTATCTTGTTGCCAGTATCCTACGGCCACTGCAAGAAGCGATCTCACTGAGGTAGGGGCTTCCTGCCGCAGCAAAATATCTGCGAGAAACTGCGGCTGGAAGCCGCAGCCACTGCAAGAAGCGATCTCACTGAGGTATGGGGCTTCCTGCCGCAGCAAAATAGCTGCGAGAAACTGCGGCTGGAAGCCGCAGCCACTGCGAGAAGCGATCTCACTGAGGTAGCGACTTCCTGCCGCAGCAAAATATCTGCGAGAAACTGCAGCTGGATGCTGCAGCCCCCTTCAAATCAGTCCGGCCGCTTTGCGCCAGATCCAGAACGCTGCGAGCAGAAAGACCAGCAGGGCTGCCGTCAACGGATGACTCCAGAGTTGAAGACGGCGGACCGATGGTTCGGGCATTGGCAACTTGGCTAGCAGTTGAATGATGTCGTCGACTTCATGCGGAGCGACGGACTTTCCTCGCGAGACCATCGACAACTCTTCCAGAACGTCTGGACGCGCGGGCTTGCCGACCTGCTCGAGCGTCTGGCCCTGCACAAAGAAGCTTGCATGGAGGCTGGCAGCGGTTTGTAGACAGGCGACGATCGCATCGTGCTTGCCCGGCTCGCTTGGTTCGTACTGCCCCTGGAAAACGCCCCACTGATCACCTTGCGACAACAGTCGAATGGTTTCGGATTTTCCGCTGGG
Source organism: Rubripirellula sp. (assembly GCA_045110715.1). Classification (GTDB taxonomy): domain Bacteria; phylum Planctomycetota; class Planctomycetia; order Pirellulales; family Pirellulaceae; genus Rubripirellula. The sequence continues at coordinate 260 of JBGCGI010000239.1, read as the reverse complement.
GGCGACGATCCTGGCCACGACGTCTCCCTTCTGAAGTGGCTCGCCGCCTTTGTCCATCACATGAGCGCTGAAGGTCATCGTTTGCTGACGTTGCGGTTGATCAGGAGTGTAGAACAATCGCATGGTTTCGCCCTTGGCCATGTTCCGCTGGTATGCCATCCAGCGAACGACTTGGCCCCAGAAGCGATAGTGGTATTTGTCTTCGACGCCTTTCCGCCATCGCCATGCGCCATCGGTGCCCATGAACAAGACTTTTCCGG
>JBGCGI010000238.1:0-7243 GCA_045110715.1 Rubripirellula sp. | reverse complement strand
TGATGATCAGGACCGTATCGTTGGGGGCCGCCTCGGTGATCGCCCAATCGATGGCACGTGCTCGGTCGGCGACCAATCGGAACGCAGCGCACTTTTCGACGCCATCAAGAATGCCATGAGTGCCAGCGAGAAAGCTTGTTTTGGCATCTCTCTGGGACGCGATCACAGGATGGTCCGCAAATCGCTCGAGATGGTTTCCGTACTGCGCGAGGACTTCAGGAGCTTCCTTTCCATCGATCGCCAAGACACACCACAGCCGACCGGCAGCTTTCATCGATCGATGCGTCCTCAAGGCAGTCGCGGCGCGATCGGGAGAGCCACCGGCGTCGATCACTACAGTCGCATGCTCAAGATCACTCAGTCGCTGGCCCCGTCCTGGGACGCTGTGTAGCTGGCTGACTTTCTCGATGACGTCTTGCAGTGGTTGGTCGAGCAAGAGTCCGGTCAGGATCGCAGCAGCATGATTTCCTGCCATTCCGGCACCACACAGAGTCGTTTCCATCACGGCGGTGATGTCGTGGTAAGACACCAGCAACGTCGTCATACCGCCCGATTGCTCGATGATCTTGACGGATAGATCGGCTGGCTTGCGAACGCCATAGGTGACCACCTTTGCATGGTTGTCTTCCAAGACCTGCATGGCCTTTGCGTCATCAACAGGTGCCACAACGACGCCTTTGCTGGACAGGCGATCCAAGGCACACTGGAGTCCGGAAGGCCCAAAGTCATCCGCCGCGCTCGCACTGCCAGTCACAATCAATACGTCAAACTCGATTGCGTCATAGCATCCATGCCGTGCATCGTCGTCACGAAGTTCGATGATCGAAGCTTGGCATTGACCGTCGCAAGACTCGCCAAGCAGTTCGACCAACGCAGTTCCGCTGGGTAGTGAATCGCTGGAAGTCGACTGCAGCACGCCGTCGCTTTCTCCTAAATCCGTTTGATAGGCGGTTCGCATGCCCATCGATCGCAGCAACGACGAGACCAACAGGGACGTGGTGGTTTTGCCTGCGGAGCCGATCACGCCAACGGTCAATAATTTGCGATCGGGATGCTCCAATTGTTCTGCGGTGATCGCTGCCATGGCGGGCTCGATATCGCCAACGATGCACTGTGGAAGCGGGCAGGGCAGCACCTGCTCTGTCAGGATTCCAACCGCACCGCGAGCTAGCGCTGTTGCAACCAGTTTGGCGGGATCTGCTTCGCCGATTCGATAGACGATCAGGTCGCCTTCGTTGGCAGATTCAGGTGTCGTGGCGATCGCGGAGAAAACCACATCGTCGCCAGCAAAGAACCGAGCACTGGGAAGCACCCGCCGAAGTGAAATCGAGTCCGAGCTACCAGATTCGACTTCTGCTGCGAACTCTTTTGAAGATTCAAACGAGTCTGAATCGACAAGCTTGATGTCGCCAGCAAGATGGTTGACGAGTTTGTTGGACCGATTGATTCCATGTCGCATGATGGGCCTCCGTGCACATCTCAGTGATTGGTTTGCAGTGGCTCCGCCACCGCGTGTGAAACAATCATTGCTTCACCGCTGGAAGATTGTTCCCATCGCCGCCAAACGGTCAATAGGAAAACAAGAAAAGAAACCGGCGCAAGGGATTACCGAATCGATCTCAACGCTGGACACTGCGGCGAAGCGTTGTTTTCACAAACAAAGAATCTGTGAAACAATCTGTTGCTATCAAAGCTGAATGCCGGCATCTTGCAGCATCAGTTGCAGGTCTACCCAAGCGGCTTTCTTCGCGGACGGATTGCGCAGCAGGTAAGCGGGGTGGTAGGTCACCAGTACTTTGCTTTGGAAGTAGCGATGAAACTTTCCACGCAATCGGCCCACTGACAATTTGCTTTTCAAGAGCTCTTGCGCGCTCACCGCTCCCATGCACACGATGTACTCAGGCTGCAAGATTGCCAATTGCCTCTCGTAGTATTCTCGGCAGTTCGTCAGTTCGTCGAGTTCGGGGTTTCGATTGCCAGGAGGCCTGCACTTGACGGTGTTCAAGATGTAGACGTCTTCGCGCTGAAACGTGCAGGCTTCGATCATCTTGGTCAGCAGTTGACCTGCCTTTCCGACGAATGGTCTTCCGCTGCGATCCTCATCGGCGCCGGGGCCTTCGCCAAAGAAGACGACGCGTGGCGAACTGCTGCCCTCGCCAAAGACGGTGTTGGTACGACAACCCGCCAAGACTTCGCAACGCACACAGGCGGCAACTTCTTGACTGATCACTTCCAATTGGGATTGTCGTTCGGCGGCAGGCAGCGACGGTCCAGGATAGGAATCGCCGGTCATGCTGACGCTGGCTGAGGTGACCGGAGCAGCGTTCGGTGCGCTCCGAGTGGGTGCCGGAGCGGGGGCCGCTACGGGAGTCGTCGGAGGTTTCGCCGGCGGCTGTTCGACGACGTCGTCTTGTGCAAACTGATCGGTCAACTCTTGGACAGCGTTCTCGTTTGGGGCGGGCAAGAACTGGACTCCAGCACGCTGGAGGTGCGCAGCCAAGGCAGCGGCTTCGGCGACGATGTCCTCTGCCTGAAGGGCGGGTTGGTTGGTTTCATCCGAGTTGCTCATGGCGACCGATTGTAGCGACAGACTTTCGCTGGGCAGCGCCACTTCTGTCGTTTGGCACGATCTGGGGCGTGAACGGAACGGTGGTTAGCACACCGAATCGGTCGGATAGCGAGGTTTTTACGGCAGATTCGTGCAATTCCAGCGTCAAGCGAGGGGGCGTAGGCCTATTGTTTTTGTTCGCTTCGGTTTACGATCTTGGTTCTGGCTCGTGTTCTTGTCGATTTCATCTCGACAACCGAGGCCATGAGTTCCCCAAGCGTCACCCCGATTGTGCCGCTGTCCTAGTTCGTTTTGCCCAGAAAGTGCAGCGTGCCGAAGCCGGTATCGTCTGTGAGAGTGATCCCATGCCAGTTCCCCAAGTCGCCATTGTGGGTCGTCCCAACGTTGGCAAGAGCAGCCTGTTCAACTGGTTGGCCCGTCGACGATTGGCAATCGTTGATGACTATGAGGGTGTCACGCGCGATCGGATGATGACGCTGATTGAAACCGACGATCGGTACTTTGAGTTGACGGATACCGGTGGCGTTGGGGTCGTCGATGCAGACAACCTTTCGGACGACGTCAGTTATCAAATCGACTTTGCCATCAACGCTGCGGATGTGATCTTGCTGGTCGTTGATGTTCAGACGGGCGTGATGCCGTTGGACGAACACGTCGTTGAGAAATTGCGTGGCGTGGAGAAGCCTGTGATTTTGGTCGTCAACAAAGTCGACCAGACTCATATGGAAGGCTTGGCCGATGAATTTCATAAGCTTGGGCGTGGGCATATGATTCCGGTCAGTACGACGCAGAATCGAAACCGACAGGATCTGCTGGAGCTGATCGTGGATCGTCTCCCCGAAGAAGACGATGAAACGGTCGATGTCGCGGAAATGAAAATCACGATCGTGGGTCGACGCAATGTCGGCAAAAGCACGTTCGTCAACACCTTGGCGGAAGCCGAACGAATGATCGTCAGCGAAGTGCCCGGCACCACGCGTGATAGCGTGGACGTCCACTTTGAAATGGACGGACAGACTTTCATTGCGATCGATACGCCAGGCCTTCGCAAACGGAAGAGCCAGCGTACGGACCTGGAGTTCTACGGCATGCACCGAGCACAGCGGAGCATTCGACGCGCTGACGTGGTGTTGATGTTCTTCGATGCGTCAGAATCGATCAGTAAAGTTGACAAGCAGTTGATGGGGTACGTGATCGAAAATCACAAGCCTGTCATCTTCGTGATCAACAAGTGGGACCTGATGTTTGGATCGGTCACGACGGATCGTTGGGTGAAGTACATACGCGGCCAATTTCCAACCTTGTCGTACGCTCCGATCGGATTCATCACCGGACAGACCGGCAAGAATGTCAAAGCACTCTTGAATCACTCCACGATGCTGTTCAAGCAAGCGCGAGAGCGTGTGTCGACGGGTGTTCTGAATCGAATCTTGCGAGCAGCAATCGAAGCACACCAACCGCCGCTGTATCAAAACCGTCGCCCCAAGATCTACTACGCGACTCAGGTTGCGTCGGAACCGCCAACGGTGGTTTTGATCTGTAGCGAACCGAAAGCTTTTGCAAACGACTACCAGCGATATTTGTTGGGCGTGCTGCGAGACCATTTATCGTTTGGGGAAGTGCCGATCAAAATGTATCTGCACAAACGCCATCGAAACGATCCAGGCTTGCTGGAAGGCGAGCCCAAGGAATCCAAAGAATCGAAGTCGTAGCCGGCGTCGCGGGATCTTTTGGAACTTGCCTGCCTACTTTCTTTTGGCCGCAGGCATCATTTCGCCTGGGCTCAAGTAGCCATCGCCGCTCTTGTCAAAGTTCCGAAAGTGCCGGCGGTGGATTGACAGGTACTCCACTTGAGTGAGTTGGCCGTTCTTGTCAACGTCTGCCCAGGTAAATGACGAATGTGTGTGCTCGCTTGTCGAAAGCATACCGTTGCCGTCTGTGTCTTTGCGAGTGAATCCTGCAAAGAAGCGTGCCATGTACTCCTTCTCGCTGACTTTGCCATCGGTGTTTGTGTCCAACTGAACGAACTCTTGGGATTTCTCTTTGGCGGGACCAGGCTCAATGGGTTTGCTGGGATTCAAGGCGATCGCCGCTGCGGCGAACTTGTCATTCCGGCCAACCGCCTTGGGATAGCTCACCAGGAAATCATTCTCATCAATCAAGTTGATGAAGTAGTGGGTTGTCCCTTCGGGGAGCTCCGCCTTGATTTTTCTAGGCGAATCGACGGTCGCCAGGGTGCGAATCCATTCCTCGTCGCGATCGCCACCATTGAGCGTATAGAGCAAGTCGGCCCGAACGACTTTGGCTCCGTTCTCTCGGAACACAAACTCCACGTTTCTGCCTGTTCGTGTTTGCGACAACACGGTTGGAACGTTCTCCTTGTGAGGCAACTCGTCACGGCAAGCTGGATTGTAATACGGAAGGGTCGCATTCATTCCATCCAGGATTTCGGACAGCTTTCGATCCATCGCCCGAGTTTTGTCCGGCATGGAATCCGCAAGGTTTTTGGATTCTTCGATGTCCGCTCGCTGCTGCACGCCATCGACGGTCTCGTAGAGGCGATAGAGCTCGAGTTCGGGGTTGGCTGGGTTGTTCAAATGATCGTAGTTGCGGACGAGCTTGTAGTCGCCGATTCGAATCGTGCTTTCCAAGGCGACTCCTACTGGGAAATGCCAAACCATCGTGTCGCGTACCGAGCCATCTTGGTTCTTCACCAGTGCAGGATCGGTTGGATCGTTGAACAGCAACGGTGTCAGGTCGCAACCATCCAAAAGCTTCTCTTTCGGCTTTTCGATTCCCGTCATGGACAAGATGGTGGGAAAGAAGTCCAGCCCGTTTACCATCACGTCGGTTTGGACATTCGCTGGGATTCCGGGCCCCGTGATCATCAGCGGAACACGTGTCCCACCCTCCATCGCGGAGATTTTTCCGCGAAGCAGCGGATGGTTGTCGGTGTACCGTTCTTTGGGTGACCCCTCCATGCCGCCGTTGTCGGAAGTGAAGATCAGATAGGTGTTCTCGCTCAGCTTGTGCCCTGGCCAACGCGGGTCCTCTGTTTCGTCCAGGTAGTCGAAGACTTGGCCGACGTAGTAATCCAGCTCTTGGACCATGGATGCGAAAAAGGGATTGAGCTGACCAGGTGTCTCCTGATTCGGCGTATTTGCTGGATCGGTTCCCAGTAACTCCGCGTACTTTTGCAGGTGTGCTTCCGATCGAGTGTGGATGGGAGCATGGACCAACCAAGTCGCATAGTACAGAAAGAACGGTTTGTGCTTGTTCTGTTTGAGGAACGTCAACGCGTCTTCGTTGGTCTGGTGAAAGGGATAGCCGTTGGCGTCCAGTCGAAAAGGATCGTCGGCAGCGTTGGTCGCAAAGCCTGTCAAACGGTCCGGCATGGCTTTGCGGGATCCTCGATCGCATCGCGTGTAGTCGAAGCCGAACGGAACGCGATTGGCATCCGCACGCTCGCCGCCCTTCGATACATGCCACTTGCCAGAGAGACCCGTCACATAGCCATTCTGCTGCAAGACTTTCGGTAACGTCAGGTCGTCAGGCGGGAGGCCATATCGCTGCCAAGGCGAGATCATCCTCGATGCCTTGTTCAAGGGAACCGGCGGCGTTCCACCACGGACACTCGTCTTCTGTGCGCGTGCTGCGTGAATGCCGTTCAGAATTGCGCATCGCGATGACGCACAAACCGGCGTCGGCGAATAGCCTTGCCAGAACATGACGCCTTTCTTTGCCAATGCATCCATGTTCGGCGTTTGCATCGGTGACGGTTCGTCGATGTCGTAACACTTGACGTCCTGCCAGCCGAGATCGTCCGTCAATAGTAAAACCACGTTCGGTTTCAATGGTCGATCTTCAGCAGCAATTGCCATCGATATCGCAAGCGGACAAAACAGTGCAGTTGCCAGACATCTCACTAGCATCGTCTTTCCTCGTTCGTGCATGTTCCGGAATTCCATGTATGCATCATTGCTCATTCACGTTGTGCTCGCTTCAGTGACTTCGTCTCGCCGCGGAGTCGTTTCGTTGACCACTACTGACCGTCTGAATCCGTGTCTATTATCGCTTCTACGTGCAGTTCCTGGAAGGCTGTGTTTTCTCCTCCAGCTTTCGAGCTCACCGGCGAAACCGCCCACACGATCCAGCGGAACGAGCCGAGTGACTTTCCTGCCGACGCTCGCAACGAAACCGCGTTGTAGGCATTCAGTTGCTGCGCCGTCGTATCAATCGTTCCTAGTGGAGTGTACTTGCTGAGATTCCAGCCAGGATCAGACAACGCCTCGCTGCCATAAAGCGTGACGTTCTGAGCTCCGCGTTGTCCGTTTCTACTGTGCGACCAATTGGAAATCGCGGCCAGCGGAGTCACCGCACCTAAATCCATTTTGTAAGCACCGTTATTAACGCCGTTGCCAAAGACCGGTCCGTAGCCCGTGGCAAGCTTTCCATCGGTTAGCGAAGTCAACGGATCATTGTTGGTCTTTTGGTTGGCGACCACGTTCCAGGCCGACGAAGCAGGTACGGGGATCTTGGCCAACGCAGGTGTCGCGGCGGAGTCCGTCAAGACGAACACCGTTGGCGTGAAGCTCAGCTTGATCACCTGCTGATTTCGCACAAGTTTGAGTTCAAGCGGTGACCTACCAGATTGACTCAAAACCGCCAGCAAAC
>JBGCGI010000237.1:0-17371 GCA_045110715.1 Rubripirellula sp. | reverse complement strand
AGCTTGAATCACCCGTGACAGACCTCCCGCATCGATGGTCACTTGACCTTCAATCGCCGCGATCAGCACGGATTCCGAAATCACCAACTCACCTAATATCAAATCAATCCGTTCGATATTAGGACCAATGACGATGACATCGAAGTCGGGCGAAGCGTTTGCCTGAGCGATGGCTTCGCGAAGGGACAAGTCGTTGGTCGAGATGTCGTCATCCAGTTCGTCTTCGGCGTTTCCGACAAGGATGGCTGACTGGAATTCCACCGATCCCATCTCAGGTGCGTCTGTTTGGTTTCTAGGCAAAAGCCGCTGGTCGATGGTAATCTCAGGCTCCAGGGAAGACTGGCCACGCTGTAGTGCAGGGCTATCGATCAGCGGATGGTGAGTTTGCCCAGGTCCGCCAAAGTTCCCCAGCGGAGTCAGGCGTGGATCGATCGGCGCGAGAGGAGTTCCGACAAGATTGCCGTTGCTATCGGGGTCGCTAATAGGCGCGGGCGCAAGCGTCGTCCCTTGATTGTTACCGATCAAGCTGGCTTGCACCGAAAGCGAGCCAATGGTACTCGGCTCGAAGTCTGATCCGAAGCCAGAAGTCGCGCGATTCTTGGCAACGATCGAGTTTGTGATCGTAAGCGCCCCCGTGCTCGCAGACGACACAGAAATGCCGCCGCCTCCTTCACTGGTATTGTTCACGATGGTGCTGCTGGCAACATCGACGTCGCCAAACGCGAGGATGCCTCCGCCAAAAGCAGCGGCCTGGTTCCCCGAGATCGTACTCAGAAAGATGTCTGAATTGCCTTCTGTGAAAATGCCACCACCACCTTCGCTGCTGGTGTTGTTGGAAATGGTGCTGACAAAGATCTCGATCTTTCCGCCGGTGGAATGAATCCCGCCGCCGTCAATCCCCGCGCTGTTGCTATCGATAGTGCTATACCTTACCGCGACGCCACCAGAGGTGGTGCTGATTCCGCCGCCCGATCCCGTCGCCGTGTTCCCGGAAATCTTGCTGGCGGCCAATAGGAGGTTACCACTCTCCAGCAGGATACCTGCACCATCAACAGCGTTGCCGCCCGTGAACTCGAAACCCGCCAAAAAGACAACTCCGTCGCCGGCGTCGATTCGAAGGACCCTTGATTGGCCCCCGGCGTCGATTGTGACAAGAGCGTCTGAATCGGAAGCCTCGACCGACTGGGTGACCACAAGCTCACCCATCGTTAGTTCGATCGTACCACCGCCCTGGAATGCATTTCCGAACGCAATTTGATTGCTTGGGCTTGCGTCACTTCCCCCGGAACTTCCCAAGGCAATTCCTGCCCGATTGATCACGTCAATCGCCTCGCGCAGGCTCAGGTCACTGTTTGTAAAGTCGAGTTCATCGACTGTCGTTGTAACCAACAACTTGATACCGCCTCGTTCAACCGCACCAACGTCAGGACCGCTTCCATCATCCCGAAGCTGGCCACGCTGATCATTGTTCACGATGGAACCGAGCGATCCGCGATTCAGAGCGGAACTGTCGGCATCGGGTAAATGGGTCCGCGTTCTGCCACCGTTGTTGGCCAATGGCCCCAAACCAGGGTCGATCACATTGACCCCATCAAGCGGACCATTGAATGCCGAAAGAGGATCTTGCAAGGGTGCCGCCGTGCCAATCAGATTGCTGCCCAACGACTCAAACGGCTGCGCACCCAACGACGGGATGATCGCGATATCTTGCGCCTGATTTTCCGCGACGATGGAGCTCTGGACGACCGTTGACGCGCTGTTGGTGCCAAGCGTGGCGAGTCCTCCGCCCAGTGCGTCCGGAGCACTGTTCAGGGTGACGGTACTAGCGATCACTCGCGTGGTTCCGAACTCATTGAAGACTCCGCCTCCACCGCCGGTGGTGGCGACGTTGCCCGAAACGGTGGAAGTATCCACCAAGGTGATGACGCTACCGGAGGTGCTGCTGGAAATCCCTCCGCCATTGATGCCAGCGGTGTTTCCTGAGATTGTGCTCTGAGACACGGTAAGCTTGCTAAACTCGGTACGAATGCCGCCGCCACTGCCGACCGCCCGACTGCCCGAAACGGTGGTGTTGCCGACGATCAACTCACCACCGGAACCGTTGAAGATCCCACCCCCGTCCGAGGCCAATGCCTGGTTTCCATCGATGACGGAACTCTCGATGCTGGTCTGGCCAACCGACGTGTACAGTCCACCGCCTCGCCCGGACGACGTGTTGCCAGAAACTTCGGCATTGATGACGGTAGACGGACCTTCGATGAAAACTCCGCCGCCTCTGGAATTCGTGTCGATTGCCCGGTTGTCGGTCACCTTGCTCCGAATGAGTGCAAGGGCTGACCCCGATAGCAGGTCGTCGCGAAAATGGATTCCGCCGCCGTCGCCACCCGCTGTGTTGCCATCAACCGTGCTGTTAAGAACGGACAAGGAACCAAAACGCTGGAAAACTCCGCCACCGTTGGAGTCCGCGCCATTGGTTTGATTGCCCCGAATGACCAAGCCATCTAACAGAAGGATCTCCGTACTGTGAATGGCTCCCCCGTCTCCGCCGCGGTCTGAGGAATCCGGGGACCCACCTGTCAATGTCATGCCAGCGAGTTGAACGACATTCAAATTCGCGTCGTCACCTTCGGTGATGGTCAGGATCCGGGAATCACTGGCGGCAACGATCGTCAATCGATCGGCTCCCGGTCCAGTGATACTCAACGCCTCACTACGCATCACTGGCAGTTCCGAGTTCAGTGTGATCGTTTGCTCCGTCTCGAAAGCACCGCCTGCGTCTGTCAAGAATGTGATCGACGTGTTCTCCGCTCGACGTTGATTGGCCAGTTCAATCGCCTCACGCAAACTGATGTCGTCATTGATAAAGTCAAATTCGTCGTTGGCCGTTGTCACCACGATCGATTGTGACGACCGCTCAAAGGCGCCGATATCGATGCCTTCGCCATCGTCACGCGGAAATCCGCGTTGATCGGACAATTCGTCGGCGATCATGCCGTTGTTTTCTGCTGGACTGTCAGGCAACAACGCGTGCGTTTGAGTGATCCCGCCGTTGTCTGCCAAGGGATCAAGCATCGGGTCGGCGACATCGACCACGTCGCCAGCATCTAGCAGCAGCTCTCGGGCCTCATCGCCGATGACGTTGCCGAGCAGGTTGAAGCCACCGGAGCCAATGCTGTTGGTGCCATCGCCACCGGTCAGCGCGATATCACTATTGATGTTGCCTGCCACAATCGACTGTCGAATGACAGTCTCTGTGTTACTGGAAGCGGTGCTGCTGATTCCGCCACCAAAAACGTCGACGATGACGCTGTTGTTGGTGATCGTGCTGAATCGAATATCCGTCAGAGCGCCGTCGTTGTGAATTCCCCCACCAACGTTCGTCGTCGAACGATTTCCAGAGATCGTCGAAGTGGTGATCCGCGTTTCGCTGTCCGCACCGGCGGTCGTTGCGATGCCTCCCCCTTGAAGCAGTGCCTGATTGTCGGAGAGCGTGCTCCGCGTCACGCCAGTCACGAAATTGTTGAGGATGCCGCCACCGCTTCCAGTAACCGCCGTATTGCCGGAGATGGTGCTGTCGAAGACCTCTAGCAACCCCGAATTATCGATGCCGCCACCGCCACCGATTGCCTGATTGTCGTGAACGACGACTTCGGTGAGTTCGAGCTGATCGGTATTGAAGATAGCGCCCCCGCCGCCGGCGCGATCAGCGATAGAAGGATCGCCTCCAGTCAGCGTCAAGCCGCTGATCTTTGTAGTTTCAGTCAGCAATACCTCCGCTGTCCCATCATCGATCGTCAGAATGCGGAAGCCGTCGCCCGCTGCGTCTGGGTCGGCTCCCTTGCCGGCATCAATCGTCAACAGGCGGGATCCTGGTCCAACGATGTTGACCGCACGGGTGAGAGTCGGCAACGCCTGTTCCAACGTGATCGCTTGCGGACTGCCGGACTCGGTCGGATCGAACACGGTCGTATCGAACTCAATCGTGTCGTTGATGCACGAATCCGAGTTGGCCTGTGAAATGGCCTCAGCTAATGACAACGAGTTAGGATCAGGGTCAACGCCTCCGTGGATGCTGTTGACCACGCACAAGAGCCGTCGCGATTCAAGTTGTTCAATGCCGCGAACTAGTAGTCGTCGTCGGCGAATCGAACTAGCCGTTTTCCGAGACGGACGCTTCTGCATAGAACTAACTCTCAAACCAAAGATGTGAATCGCGTTGACTTCAATCAGTCAGAATAGCCAAACAAGGCTATCAACGGGGGAGAGTCTAGCGAAAGAGTCGGATTGATCGAGTGAGCCGCTGGCTGTGGAGGTCACGGGCAACCCGCAATGCTCTCGAAGACAAGCCGCATACCAATTTGTTGTTTTTGGGCCCCCAATGCGTGGGCGGCCTGGATGATGTCAGCCCATGGCCTTACGGCGGCTCACCAATCGTGCGTGATTCCGTCCAATCGCTGCAACGTGCAACCGATTCGCATCTTGTTAGACTTGATAGACTGATGGAAGCTCCGCCGGCGAACGGTACCGGCATGTCCCACCTCCCCCCATCCCACCGATCTCTGATGTCCACATCCAAACCCTCGCGGCGCTCGCTGCTGAAAGCGGCTGGTGTTTCGATTGCTTTGCCGAACTTGCAATCGGCAAGCAAGGCATCCGGACGCGAAGCTGCTGCCGGCCCGCCCACACGAATGGTCTGTGTTGGCAACGAGTTTGGAATGTATCCGGACGACTTTTGGCCTGAGCCGGCGAAGTCCAAGCGGAAGGACGAGCCCTATCAAATCAGCCCGCTGCTAGAACCACTCTCGGCCCATCGAGATCAGTTCACGCTGTTCTCGCATTTGGATCACGGGCTGAAGGGCGGGCACTTTGCCGTCCACACCTTCCTGACCGGAGTGAAAGCGCAGGACGCGCGGGCAACCGAAGACGGCGGAATCAGTTTGGATCAGAGGGCAGCTGAGCATGTTGGTTCAAGAACTCGATTTCCGTCGCTGACGATCGGATCCGAGAATGGATTGCACGGCGGTTGTCGCATGAGTTGGACTCGGACGGGAACACGTGTGCCTCCGATCAGCGGCCCGCGTGAGTTGTTTGGGATGCTGTTTGTCAACGATGATGCCAAGGCAAAGCAGGCGGAGACGGATCGGATCAGATTGAACCATTCGATTTTGGATGCGGTCTTGGGAGACGCGAAGTCTTTGTCCCGCCGTTTGAATCCGCAGGACAACCGTAAACTCGACGAGTACCTGTCGTCCGTCCGAGACGTGGAAGTCCGCTTGGACTTGCAGCACAAGTGGCAGAACGTTGATAAGGCGAAGCCCACTTGCGATGAACCGAAAGACGAAGGCCTGACGCATGACCTGCCCAAGATCTACGACTTGATCGCTCTCGCTTTGCAAACGGATTCGACCCGTGTCGCAACGGTAGAAGTCGGTGGCAGTTTTGCAGCGTCCGACTTGGGCATCAAAAAGGGCTACCACTCGCTTTCGCATCACGGGAAGCGACAAGAGAGCATCAAGTTGTTGGTGCAGATCGAAAAGTACCAAGTCGAACAGTTCGCAAGGTTCATTGACAAACTCGGTTCGATACAACAACCCGACAGCGACTTGAGTTTGTTGGACAGCACGATGGCGTTGTTCGGCAGTGGAATGGGGAACGCAAACTCGCATACCAACAACGACTTGCCTGTCGTGCTGGCTGGCGGCGGCTTTCAGCATGGCGACCACAAACGTTTCCCGAGCGAGTCGAACCGTCGAATTCCGCTTTGTAACCTGTACGTATCGATGCTGCAGAAGTTTGGAGTGGAAACGGATCGTTTCAGCAATAGCACGGGCACTCTACGCGACTTTTCGTAGCGAAGGACGAACCTGATGCCAATCTTTGCAAGTCGGCGCACGCTCCTGTCCGCGCTCCTGTTCTCCATCATCGTCCCAGCGATTGCGCGCGGTGACGAATTTCGGGACACCGTCAAACCGTTTTTTGCCAGCTACTGCAATGGATGCCATGGCTCGAAGGATCCCAAAGGGGATCGGCGATTGGACCAGTTAACGTCTGCAATCAGCGACGACAACGAGTTGGTTGACTTTCAGGATGTGCTGGATCAGCTAAATCTTGGAGAAATGCCACCCGATGATGCCAAGCAGCCCACTGACGCAGAACGCCTTGCGGTCATCGGCTGGATCACGGCGCGACTCGAAACGTATCACGCTGATCATCGCGGCGGTTCAGGCGACACCGTGCTGCGGCGACTGAATTCACGCGAGTATCGCAATACGGTCCGAGATCTATTGAACTTGAACATGACGATGTTCGATCCGACGCAGAAGTTTCCGCGCGACCAAACAGTGGAACACCTCGATAACATTGGTGAAACGCTGGTGGTGTCAGGACATCTGCTCGCCCGCTACTTGGAAGGCGCCGAACAGGTCGTCAGTCGTGCCTTGTATCCGATCGAACAGCCGGAGCGGAAGACCTGGAAGTTCCACGATAACTTTCGACAGCAGCCCGAGATCGATCAGGTCCACGGCAAGACAAACAAATTCGGACACATCACGTTGTACGATGTGATCGGAGCGGACAAGCACGAGGGCGGCTATGGACCGATCTTGAAGTTTGCCGACGGTGTTCCCTTCGATGGGATTTACGAAATCCGGTTGCACGCGGAAGCCGTCAATCGTTTGCACCCCTACGATCCTGAGTTCTTAGGAACGGATTCCAGTGAACCCCTGCGTCTTGGCATCGTCCCGGGGAATCTGGAGGTCGGCTCGCTGCACCTGCCTCAGCCGATCGAACCGCTGTTGACTGAATTCGAGTTAGCGGACGAAAAGAAGTGGTACACCTGTCGCGTTTGGCTGGACAAGGGATACACGCCTCGTTTCACGTTTCGCAACGGCCTGATGGACGCACGCAATATTTGGAACAAGTTGATCAGAAAGTACCCTGATCAGTTTCCCAAGATTGGCAAAGGTATTGTCGCGGCTCGGTTCAACGCGATCAAACATGGCAAACTGCCACAGATCCACATCCACGACATCGAGATCGAAGGACCGATTCTCGATAGCTTTCCAACCGCAAGCCAAAAGGCGCTGCTAGGAAAGCACTTCACGCCGCTCTTGCCGCAGGAGTATTCGACAGCGCCAATGGCAAAGCGTGTCAAAGCCTTCGCGTCACGCGCCTACCGCCGGCCGGCAACCGATGACGAGGTGGACCGCGTTGTTGCTGTGATAGAGAAACGCGTTGCGCAGGGAAAGACACCCGTCGAAGCTTACGCCGATGGTGTCAAAGTGATCCTCTGCTCTCCAAACTTCTTGTACTTGGATGAACCACAACGATCCGAGGACAGCGAACACATCACCTCTTACGCGTTGGCATCGCGGCTTTCGTATTTTCTGTGGTCCTCGATGCCAGACGAAGAACTACGTGAACTGGCTGCAACGGACCAGTTGTCGAAACCGAAAGTGCTCCGTCGCCAGGTCGCCCGCATGTTGGCTGACCCGAAGTCGGACGCTTTCGTCGAGGGCTTTTTGGGCAGTTGGCTTGGAATGCAGGCGTTGGGGGCGACACCACCGGATCGAGGCGACTTTCGAGACTTCTACCACGACGGTCTCGACGCTGCGATGCGACAGGAGACATTCTTGTTCACGCGACATATCATTGACGAAAACTTGAGTGTGGCGAATTTCCTGGACTCGGACTTCACCTTTGTGAACAAGCCGTTAGCGCGACTTTATGGGATTGATCCGCCCGAGGGATATGAGTTTCAGAGAGTGTCGCTGAATGATCGGAAACGGGGCGGGTTGCTTGGGCAGTCGAGTGTGTTGACGTTGACCGCCAACGGCGTGGACACGTCGCCCGTTGTTCGCGGTGTTTGGATATTGGACAACATCCTGGGCACGCCAGCATCTCCTCCGCCACCGGACATCGAGCCGCTGGACCCCGACACTCGCGGGGCGACGACGATTCGAAAGCAGCTTGAGAAACACCGCAACGTCGCCACCTGCTTGGATTGCCACCGCAAGATCGATCCGTTGGGTTTTGCGCTCGAGAACTTTGATCCGATCGGACGCTGGCGCGAGAGGTACAACTCCAAGACGCCGATCGACTCGGCAGGTGAGTTGCCGGGCGGGAAGAAGTTCGATGACATTGAGGGATTGAAGGACGTCTTGTTAGAACAGAAAGAGCTTTTTGCGCGAGCCGTGACGAGCAAGCTGCTTGCCTATGGGTTGGGGCGTCACGTGGATCCGAATGATCGCCCGCAAGTCGACGAGATTCTCAAAAAGACTCAAGTCAGCGGCTATCCGTTTGCGGACTTGATTGAAGTCATCGTGTTGAGCGAAACGTTTCGATCGAAATAGCAGCGATTGGTTGACTCCGAACTCGCGGATCAGCAAAAGAAGTGATCGTGGTCAGAATTTCTGACTCGTGATGTCGTTGGCTAGCCTCCTGACGCTCGACCGCTAGGGCCGGAAGAACCCGAACGCTAACTGTGAATCGCACGCCGTTTCCTGACCGGAAGGGTAAGCCTAAGCATGCAACTCGCCGATAGCATGTTTGTCCCCCTAGTCGTCCGGGTTTACCACCTGCAACCAGAGCCGAATGGTTCTTCGTGTGTAGCAAGCCAAGGCAACAAGCGGACTAGGTGGGACGCCCCGCCGCCAGCCATTCGCGTCTGGCAACATCTCGCATCGTGCAGTCCGTTACCGTTGGTCGCGTCGCCGCGCTACGGACCTCAGGAGTTAACTGAACCATGACCTCACGCCTCTCGCTTCGCCTGCGTCGTTTTACCCTTCGTTGTCTACTCGGTATGGCTGTTGCCGCACCTGGGATCGCCGACGCTGCACCGCTCGACCAAGCTTATCGAAATGCTACGCCATGCGAATTCGAGTTGGCCGACACCGAAGAGCTCTGTGGGTGGATCGGGATTGAGACGAGCGAGCAAGCGGATTTCACGCAGCCGCTGTGCACTCATGATTCCGCCCCCGTGCCACGGATCGCAACGCTCACCCGCACGCCGCGGCTCAGTCCGGCAATCATGATTGCCAAACCTACTGTTTCGACATTCAGCGACGGCGATGCCATTCCGACCGTTGCGGCGATCGCGGCTGCCGCATGTGCAAGAGCCGGAGTGTCAGTCGAACAGATGGCAGAACCCTTCGCACTGGTCGGGCCATTCGTTCCGGGGACTCCTCAAGCAACAGAATCAATCGCTTCGGTAGCGACGCTACAGAGTTGGTGGAAAGAAGCCTATGACGAGGCACAGAAGATCGCGGACTCGGACGCCGAGATCGCGAGGATCGACTCCGAAATCGAGGCGTTGGCGGGCGATGAGCCGCTGGACATAGAATCGTATCGCGAATTTGGCCCCAGCCGATTGGTTGAGTCATTCCCCGCAATTGAGAGCCTGACGCCCTCGCTGACCGTGGAGATCACGGACGAAGTCGTCTCCGGAGTTGAGGTAGCTCCGCTTGATTTCTTGGTCGGGAGTTCGGCCGTGGTTGCAACATTGGAAGAAGGCTACTTGCCGTACGACTTGGGGGCACGAGACGTTCAAGTTTGGAGCCTGTTTCCAAGTGCCACCCAACCCTTTTGTGTTCGAGGTCGCATGGATGGGTTGGACGCGGATCCAATGTGGCAGGAGTTCGACCAAGTCGTCTCCGTTCAAGGTTCCGCCGACTGCTTGCTGAACCAGCTGGTTTGGGAAGTGAGTGGCTGGATGGAAGGCAACTCGAGCTGGTTGGCCTCCTTCAAGCCCAGAGCCGTCGGCAATCAGGTGGCAGAGCTGGCGATTCGCAGCAATCGCATGGTGAGTTCTGCGGCAGCAAGTGTTGCCAGTCAGTTTCCAGAGCCCGCCCAACCGGCGTCGGTGGGCTCTGAAGAGGTCGCGGAGCAAGAGGAAGCTCCTAGTCCTGCAGGTGGAGCTTTGTTGGCTCGTGCCGGTGCAATTGAGGTGCCGAGTGATGTTCCCACCGACGTGCTTTCCGAAGCACATGTCGAAATCGCTCGAGTTCCCATGGAAGTCAATCTTCGGTAAACCCTCCCCCGTCGGTTCAGGTTCCGTCGCGTTGCCGCACGCTCGCACTTGAACTCGACGCTACCGAAGAGACTTTCTCGCGCCCGATCGCCGGGCACAGAAGAGGCAGGCGTCACCGCGATTCCAATCGTATCAGGTGTTCTAGTCATGACGCCTGCCTCGGCCTAGCTCGATCGTTTCAGCGATCTAGCGGCCACCTGACCCTCAATGCTGTCGCACAGTTTCGTAGGCGTTCTGAAGAATGCCAGGGTGCAGTGGATCATGTCAGTCCGAACGACACGGAAGACTTTGATGACACTCATGCTTCGGGGCAGACACAAGTCGAACTGCCCTGCGTTTCATCACACGGGGGTGTGTCACCTTGAATAAGCCAGGCCAACGCAGCGCTGTCGTTACCGAACGTCCGTCTCATAAGACGCTACGTCAGGGATTGTCGTTCTTTGTTGGCACCTGCCTTGTCGCCTCGGTCGGCTACGTGCTGGCGGGCTGGGAATGGGTTGACGCGATCTACATGGTCGTGATCACGATCTTCGGTGTCGGGTACGGCGAAGTCCAACCGATCGAAGAAACGTGGCTGAAGTTCTTTACGATGGGTGTCATCTTCGCAGGATGCTCGTCGTTGATCTATGTGATCGGTGGCATCGTTCAGATGTTGACCGAGGGGGAAATCGAGCGAATGTTAGGAACCAGAAGCCGATCACGTGACTTGCAGCAACTTCAAGATCACACGATCATCTGCGGCTACGGCCGCGTTGGACAAATGCTTGCGGTGGAATTGGCCAATCACGGTCAATCTCTTGTCGTTCTTGATAACAACGGGACTCGCGTCCAAGAAGCCATCAACGATGGTTTCCTGGCGTTGGAAGGCGATGCGATCAACGACGACACACTGATCAAAGTTGGATTGCTCCGCGCCCGAACGCTGGCGTCGGTGCTGCCAAATGACGCGGCAAACGTCTTTATCACGTTGACAGCTCGCGACCTGTGCGAAACGGTGCGAATCATCGCTCGCGCGGAATCGCCAACGACCGAACGAAAGCTGCTAAGAGGTGGAGCAACCAGCGTTGTGATGCCGGCAGCCATCGGTGCGGTACGAATCGCCCAGCTTGCGATTAGCACGGACCATGACGGTTTCGAGCTTCCCGAAGAGCGATTCCGTATGCTTTGCCCCTCCAGACCAGACGGGTTGGTGAAGGAGCAGAGTCCCGACAACCCTAGCGAAGAAGCCGTCCAAGATGAAGTCGAAGAGTTGGCCCATCTCGCTTCGGATCTGACACGCCAAGTCGTCGCCAAGCACTACGACGAAATCACTGAGCAGTAAGTTTGCTCGTGCGATTGCAGGCGGCGAGAGCATTCCGCTTTTCCTGTCGGGTGCCTATCTGGTGCGGGGCTGCTAAACTCAATTAAGTTCTGATCCATAGAAACTCGTCTGCGAAGCACCCCGATGGAATATACGTACCACGACGCGTCCAAAATGATTGATCACGCGTTGCTTTCGCCGACATTGACGGTCGATCAGTTGGAGGAAGGCTGTCGGATGGCTGCGGCATACGACGTCGCAAGTATCTGCATCATGCCGTACTACGTGTCGCGGTGTGCCGAGATTCTGAAGGGCACGACCGTGCTGCCGAGTACCGTGATCGGCTTTCCTCACGGTGGCCAGGCGACGACCACAAAGGTTGCCGAATCGGAGATGGCGATCAAGCACGGCGCGATGGAACTGGACATGGTGGTGAATATCTCGGCCGTGCTCAGTCAGCGTTGGAGTTACGTCAAGAGTGAGATCGTTGCGATCGTCGAGGTAGCCCATGCTGCAGAACGAAAAGTGAAGGTGATCTTCGAGAACTGCTATTTGGAAGACGGCCACAAGCAGAAGCTTTGCGAGATCTGTTGCGAGGTCGGCGCCGATTGGGTCAAGACTTCAACCGGGTTTGGGACATCAGGCGCAACCGTGGAAGACCTGCAGTTGATGGTCAAGCACGCTCCTCCGCCAATGCAAGTCAAGGCAGCCGGCGGCGTACGCGATTTGGACACGCTCTTGAAGGTCCGTGACATGGGAGTGACACGTGTGGGGGCGAGTGCCACCAAAGCCATTCTCGATCCTGCCCGCGAGCACCTGGGCCTCGCGCCGATTGATTTAGGTGACGGGTCTGCACGCAGCAGCTACTAGATCTCTTGTGCTTTTTTTGGGTTAGGCCGGTCTGTTTGTTAGCCGACGCGCATATTCGCAAACCGACGATTGGAGGACCGCTGTGAGTTTCTCTGCCGCCTCCTTGGTCGAAGCTGGCACAGTCGCCGCTGTGATCCTTGCCCTTCGAAAGCAAGGATTCCATCTGAGCTCTTTGTCGCGAGCAAGTCCTGGGCGATGCTGATTGGGGCCCGGCTTCGGGAAGAGTGCCGGCCGTCGAGCCTTGGTTTGCGATGTTCCCGGTCATGGCGAATGTGCTAGACTGCCGCCAAGCATCCACACTTGGGCATTCACTTTTTGAGAGTCGACTGATGAGTTCGCTAGATCAACTGAAACAACACACGGTCGTCGTCGCTGACACCGGAGACATTGACGCGATTGCGGAACACAAGCCGCAAGATGCGACAACCAATCCATCGCTGCTTTACAAAGCCGCCCAAATGCCTCAATACCAGTCGCTGGTTGATGAAGCGATTGCCTATGGCCAATCGAAATCGAACAGTGAGGATGGCCTCATCGATGCGATCATCGACAAGCTTTCGGTCACCTTTGGGTGCCGAATTCTAGAGCTGATTCCGGGGCGTGTTTCGACCGAAGTTGATGCACGACTGAGTTTTGACACCGCGGGCACCGTCAGCAAGGCTCACGAGTTGATCGCTCTGTACAAAGAGTCGGGCGTGGAGTCGGATCGGATTTTGATCAAGATCGCCAGCACCTGGGAAGGCATCTGTGCTGCCGAGCAACTTGAGAAAGAGAACATCCACTGCAACCTGACACTCCTGTTCGGGTTCGGTCAGGCAATCGCGTGTGCAGAAGCGGGAGTGACGCTGATCAGTCCGTTCGTTGGTCGTATTTATGATTGGTACAAAGCCAAGCAAGGCGTCGATGCGATTCCTGTCGCGGACGATCCCGGTGTGGAGTCCGTGACGAGCATCTTCAATTACTACAAGAAGCACGGATACAAGACCGAGGTGATGGGCGCGAGCTTCCGAACCAAGGAGCAAGTGATGGCTCTGTGTGGAAGCGACTTGCTGACGATCTCGCCAAACTTGTTGAGTGAGCTTTCCGATAGCGACGCCGATGTGCCGAAGGCGCTTTGTGCTGACTCTGCTGCCGCGATGAGTATCGATCGTGTCGAAATGAACGAGGCGAACTTCCGCTGGATGCTGAACGAAGACGCGATGGCGACCGAGAAGTTGGCCGAAGGAATCCGCGGATTCGCTTCTGACCTGGACAAGCTTCGCAGCTACTTGGCACAGCGCATGGAAACTGCGTCGGTCTGATCGAGAGCGGATCGCCAATTTCTTAGCTGGCCATGACTACTCTGGCGCCGACAGCTAACGTTGGAAGATTGAACGACTTACCGGCCTGCTGATGAGAACTCCATCGGTGAGCCCTTGACGAAGAACGCCCACGGAATAAGAGAAACTGCTGCTGATCTAAGTTCCGTTCGCTTCGTTCACGGATGTTTTTTTGTTTCGTTCCCGAACGTCGACGTTTCACGCCAGGATGTCGTTGACGACGTGTCCGTGCACATCCGTGAGGCGGAATCGGCGACCTTGGTATTTGTAGTTCAGACGCTCATGATCGATTCCCATTTGGTGCAGGATGGTGGCATTGAAATCGTGGACGTGGACGCCGTTTTCGACGACGTTGTACCCGAATTCATCGGTAACGCCGTGGCTGATGCCTGGCTTGATTCCGCCTCCGGCCATCCATGTGGTGAAGCAGCGGGGATGGTGATCGCGACCGTAGTTGTCGGCCTTTAGGGTTCCCTGCGAATAGGAGGTGCGTCCGAACTCACCACCCCAGATCACCAAAGTGTCCTCGAGCAATCCGCGCTGTTTCAAATCCTTGATCAAAGCGGCGGAAGGCTGATCGGTTTCTTTCGCCTGCCCGCGGATCTGTTTCGGCAAGTTCGAATGCTGATCCCAGCCCTGATGGTAGAGCTGGATGAATCGCACATTCCGCTCGGCAAGCCGACGCGCCAGCAGACAGTTCGCGGCGAAGGTCCCCGGCTTGTTCGCGTCCTCGCCATAGGCCTCAAAGGTCGAAGCGGGCTCATCGGAGAAGTCGCTCGCATCCGGCACGCTGGTTTGCATGCGATACGCCATTTCGTACTGGGCGATTCGAGATTCAATTTCGGGGTCCATCTCCTTTTGAAACTGCAGTTGATTCAGCTCGTTGATCGAGTCCAGCTGAGCACGCCGGCGAGCACTGGAAACGCCGTCTGGATTGGAGAGATAGAGCACTGCATCTTTGCCACCGCGAAACTGGACGCCCTGATACTTCGAGTCCAGGAAGCCACTGCCCCACAAACGCGAGTACAGAGGCTGACCGCCCTGTCCCGCGGAAACCAAGACGATGAACGATGGCAGGTCCTGATTCTCGGAAGCCAAACCATACGAAAGCCACGAGCCGAGTGAAGGACGTCCGGCAATTTGCGAGCCGGTTTGAAAGAAGGTGATCGCTGGATCGTGATTGATTGCTTCAGTATACATCGACTTGATGAAGCAAACGTCATCGACAATTTCGGCGTGATGCGGCATCAGTTCACTGAGCCAAGCCCCTGAATCTCCATGCTGCGCGAATTTGAACTGGCTGCCGGCGAGAGGCAACGACGATTGATTGACCGACATGCCCGTCAACCGCTGCTCGCCCCGCACTTCGGCTGGCAACTCTTGACCATTCATTTCATTCAGCAACGGCTTGTAGTCAAACAAGTCCTGCTGGGCGGGGCCGCCAGATTGAAACAGGTAAATGATGCGCTTCGCTTTGGGCGCAAAATGAGTCCCCATCGCCGCGGACGCATCGCTTCCAAGCATCGAAGAGAGTGCGGCAGCGCCCAAGCCACTGCAGCTGCTTTTGAAAAACAGTCGGCGATTGACGGAAAAAGTGTTCATGGAGGTGTTCCTGTTTCTGCTGCCGATTCAGCGAGCATCGATTCAGATATTTGCGTCGAGCTAGCTCGAGGCCGAGTGAGGTTGGCATTGCGTCGAAAACGAAAGCGTCATCGTTTCCAAATGGTCGCGTCCAAATTCAAGATTGCTTGACATACCGTTGTCATCGCAGCCAGTTCTGTCGCGGAGACCTCTTGTCCGCTTTTTTGGTCGCCGATGGAAATCAGTTTGGCTGCTTCCTCGGGATGATTCTTGTAATGAGCCGACTCCTCCTCCCACAGTTGCCTAAGAATCTGGCTCTCACGC
Organism: Rubripirellula sp.; assembly: GCA_045110715.1. GTDB lineage: Bacteria > Planctomycetota > Planctomycetia > Pirellulales > Pirellulaceae > Rubripirellula. The sequence goes on along the minus strand of JBGCGI010000237.1, from coordinate 1,950 downwards.
TCCGACGGGGATCGACCAGCCAAACGCTGGAACGCGGCATTGATCGGAGCATCGGGAGCTTCCGTCATCACAGTGGCAGCCAGTGCCCGAGCGGCCTCGACAAACTGAACGTCATTCAGAAGCACGAGCGCTTGCAGCGGCGTGTTCGTTCGCGATCGTTTCACGGTACAGACTTCTCGAGAAGTCGAATCGAAGGCCATCATGTTCGGCAGTGGCGACGTTCTCTTCCAAACCGAGTACAGGGATCGACGGTACAGGGATTGACCGACCGATTGCTGATACGGCGGAGACATCCCATTCGCCTCGCGCCAGAGGTCCTCACCTGGTTGATACGGAGAAACCGGCGGGCCGCCCGACAGTGGATCCAGCAACCCGGAGGCCGCCAATGCCAAGTCTCGAATTTGCTCGGCCGCCAAACGGTACGCGGGGCCGCGGGCAAGCATACGATTGGTAGGGTCCTTGGCAAGGGCTTCCGCATCGGCGACGGACTCTTGCCGATAGGTCGCTGACAGCACGACCTGTTTGCAAAAGCGTTTGATGTCCCATCCGCTGTTGATGAAGTCGCGAGCCAACCAATCCAGCAGTTTTGGATGCGTCGGCAGTTCACCTTGAGAACCAAAATTCTCAGGAGTGCGGACCAAGGCGTCGGCGAAGAAGTTGCCCCAGAATCGATTGACGGCAACACGTGCGGTCAGCGGGTGGTTCGGACTCGTTGCCCATTGAGCCAGTCCCAATCGATCAAGTTTCGCCTCCTCCGGAAACGGTAAAGGTATCCCAGAAAGCACGCGGCGCTCGACACGGGTTTCTTCGTTCTTGGGGGCGTCGTACTCGCCACGAGCCAACAGGTGGGCGGGTCGCGGCTGGCTCATTTCCCGCATCACCGGGATCTCGTTGACAACTTCCTCCGCCATCACAAAAGCCTTGCGAGCCTCCGTCAACTCTTGCATCACTTTGCGTGCGGATTCATCGATGGCCGAGGCATAGTACGCTGCTGTTGGTTCGAAGGAATCGCCCGTAGCGAGATACTGTAATTCGTTCTCGGTCAGTTCTCGCGTGTAGACCTGCAGGTCGTCTATCAAGCCACCTGCAAGGCCACGAGCTCGAAAACGCTGCCCGATCACGAACTCGCCGCCGTGATCGACTTTGACATTGGCGCTTTTCTTGACTTCATCACGCAGAATTTCGGTGGCAAGCCGTTTACCATTCAGAAAGAGCCTTAGCCCAGCCGCTTTCGAGGATCCATCGTAGGTCGCAGATACTTGATGCCAGACATCCAGGGGAATCGGATCGACTGTACGTACTCCGATCGCGTTACCTGGCCAAACGCGGTACATCCGTGATTCCAGGTAGCCGTCGACGATCGTCAAATCCCAACCGTTGTAGCCGCAGTCGGTTCCCCGCGTATGATGCACGATCAAACTGCGATCCGCGTTGCGTTTGGTTTCTCGCAGGCTGATCACAATGGAAAACGGTGTCCATCGATCAAACGGCTCGATTCCGTGTGTGGTGGCACCTCGCTCGCCATCGAGTGAGAGAGCGCGGCGTGGAAGTGCCTCGGACTTCTCGAGGTTGTCCGCTGCGTCGTTCGCCGGAAGGCGGCGCAGTTTTGAATCGCTGACTGACACTAACTCAGGCATTTTCGTCCAACTGCGATCCGATTCCGAAGGGTGGTAGATTTCTTTGAGGGAATCGCCGAAGTCAAGGTCGAAGCTGAGTCCCAAACGCAGATCGGGGATCTTGGGGCTCTCGGATGCAGGCTGTTTCCATTCTCTCCAGCGTTGTTGCGCGGCTGCTCGTTCGCTCTCGTATTTCTCGGCAGCGGCGAACATGACGTTTTGTGCCTTCCGCAGGCTTGCTTGTTGTTCGTCTGACGGCAACAGAATTGAAGGGCAAGGAACTTTCTGGCTCCGTTCGTAGACTCCGCTTTCGTCAATCGAATTGAAGAATGCT
>JBGCGI010000236.1:0-4529 GCA_045110715.1 Rubripirellula sp. | reverse complement strand
CAGCACCAGCACGTGCATGATCGTCGAGGTGATGATCGAGATCCGGTCATTGCGATCGGATGGTGCTCGATTCCCCGACTCGATCGGAATGATCGCTTTGGCAGCAGGTTGCGGGGTTCGAGCCATAGCAAAACCGATGAGACAAAAGATCCATGCCAAGAAGGACGATTTGAGCTTATTGAACTCGCGCCGTCACGCCTGCGATGTCGATTTGCCAGAGAAGTCCGCCAAAAACGGCACCACCAAACCGCAATCTTCTTCCATTCACAGGATTCTTGCCCAACGGAGTATGATCTAATCGCTGCGTCATCCCACCACCACCAAGGTCCTCCCAGTTTGCCATGAAGTCTCTTTTATTGCTCGTTGCGGTCGCGACCGCACTGTCGACAAACCTCATGATCGCGTGTGCACAGGAACTGTCGTCCGGTGATCGTGCGCTATCAGAGCTCCGCTCATCGGAGACTGAGGTTGTCCAGATTTGGCCAGGAAATGGGACACGCGATGATGATCCGGCATCGGATCTCTTAGAGAAACTGCCTGAGAAACCTGACGGTCTGGTTCGCATCACCAATGTTTCTCGACCGACGATGCATGTTTGGCGTGCGAAGAATCCCGATGGACGCGCTGTCGTGGTCTTTCCTGGAGGAGCCTACAACGGGCTGGCGGCGCAACATGAAGGCACCGATATCGCTGGCTGGTGCAATCAACAAGGAATCACGGCTTTTGTCGTCAAGTACCGAGTTCCCAGACGCGCGGGCTTCGACAAGCACGCCGTTGCCCTTCAAGACGCGCAGCGAGCGATTCGTTTGGTACGAAGCAACGCCAAAGGCTACGGAATCGATCCGGGCAAAATCGGTGTGATTGGTTTCTCTGCAGGTGGGAATCTCGCGACGCTCACGGTTCACTTGCACGCGACGGAAAGCTACGAATCGATCGACGAGGCCGATCAGTGCAGTCCGCGACCGGACTTTGCGATGCTGATTTACCCCGCTTACCTGATTGAGGGCGACAAGACGACGAAACAGAACAAGCTTGATCCAGCGTTGCTTTCACTGGCGAAGGAAGAGTTTCCGCCGATGTTCATGGCGGTTGCTGGTGATGATCGCTTCGCCCCCGATTCGCTGCACTACATGCTTCATCTGCATCAGTTGAAAGTCCCCGCGGCACTGCACGTCTATCGCGGAGGCGGTCACGGCAAAGGACTTCGCGAGTTGGGAGGCCCGTTCGCTCGCTGGACACATGCCTGTCAGCAATGGTTGGATGACCATCAAGAATGATGAACGCTGTCCAACCGCGGTATCCGGCCGCTGACGCGATCACGCAAAGTCGCAAAGGTCGAGTCGGCCAAGCCAATCAAAATCGCACCACTCCACGTTCTTTGTCTTCTTTGCGCCTTGGAGCCTCTGCGTGAGCCTTCTTCAAGCATCCGCTGGACCACGCTCGTTACAGACAGTGCGTGATTGATCATTCTTGCGAGCTCGGATGCGGATACAATGACTGGATGCGACATTCTTGTATTCCTATTGCGGCTTGGATTGCCTTCTTCACTGCAGCACCACTGCTTGGGCAATCTGAATTCGCATTCTTTGAGGCCAAGATTCGGCCGGTGCTGATCCAGCACTGCTATGAATGCCATTCGGGTGATGTGGCGGAGAGCGGTTTGCGATTGGACTCGCGCGAACGACTCAGGGTTGGTGGGGATCGTGGTTCCGCGATTGATCTACAGGCTCCCGAAGAAAGTCTGTTGCTAAATGCGATTTCACACCACGACGCTGACCTGAAAATGCCTCCTCGAGTCGAGCGGTTGCCGGACTCCGTGATTGCCGACTTCCGGCGTTGGATCCAGCAGGGAGCCGTCGATCCGCGAGAGACTCCCCAGCCGGATTCGCCGTCGCAAAGAGAGCTCCCTTGGTCGTTCCGCAAGCCGACGAAGCAAGTCGTACCAAGCGTGGACTCTGACTGGTGTCGCAGTCAGATCGATGCTTTCGTCTATCAAGCACTCCAGCAACAGAACCTGCGTCCAACCGAAGACGCCTCTGCGTCCACGCTGCTGCGGCGTTTACATTTCGACCTGATTGGGTTGCCGCCAAGTCCAGAGCAAATTCGCAACTTCCGCATCGCAGTTTCGAGGTTGGGATTCGATGCGGCGATCGCGTCGGAAGCGGATCGTCTGCTTGCCTCACCTGCGATGGGGGAACGCTGGGGCCGACACTGGCTAGACGTTGCTCGGTACGCCGAGTCGAGCGGGAAGGAAACGAATATCAGCTTTCCCTATGCCTGGCGATACCGCGACTATGTGTTGGATGCCGCAAATGACGACACGCCGTTTGATCGTTTCTTGACCGAGCAGATCGCTGGGGACCTGTTGCCTGCTGAGAATGCAGAAGCTCGAACACGGTTTCTAGTCGCGACTGGATTTTTGGCGATCGGACCCAAGAACTTGGACGCAAGCGAACAGCAGTTTGCCGCCGATGTGGTGGACGAGCAAATCGATGCGATGTCGCGGGTGTTCATGGCCAGCAGTGTTGCCTGTGCTCGTTGTCATGATCACAAGTTCGATCCGTTCACGATGCAGGACTACTATGCACTCGCAGGGATATTTGCCAGCACCAAGACCTTCTTTGGCACGGCGGTTTCACCTTCCAATCGAATCGGCGGCGATCCGTTGCTGTTGCCCAGGTTGGCATCGACAGCGATTCTACATCCGTCCATCAAGCCATCACGGGTTGCCAAACTGAAGGCCGACAAGGCTGCGATGCAAGTGGAATTGAAGGAGAAGCAGGCCGCGAAAACACTGACGCTCCGTGACGTGCTTCGCATCAACTGGCGAACGGGAGGAATCGACGGCCAGCTCGAGAAAGTAGACGGGGCAGGGAATGCCTTGCCTTTGACCATGGGCGTCAACGAAGCGGAAACGATCGCCGACACTCCACTGCTGCTCCGAGGCGAGGTGAACCGGCCCAGCGATCGCGTAACGCGTGGCCTACCGAGTGTGGTTTGCGACGCACCCAGCATCCCGAGCGATCAAAGCGGTCGTCTTCAGTTGGCAAGTTGGTTGACGTCTCACGATCATCCACTGACTTCACGAGTGATCGTGAACCGTGTATGGATGCGTTTGTTCGGCAACGGATTGGTCACCAGCGTCGACGACTTTGGAAGTACCGGAGAGCTTCCTTCGCACCCCGAATTGCTGGATCATATGGCGACGAAGTTCAGTCAGCAGGGATGGTCAATCAAGCGATTGGTTCGAGAATTGGTGAGCTCACGCGTTTACCGGCAGGCATCCACGTTCGATTCTGATTCGTTCGAGTCGGATCCAGAGAATCGATTTCTTTGGCGAATGCCCAAAAAGCGAGTCGAAGCCGAGGCGATGCGTGACGCGATGCTCGTTGTCTCCGGACAACTGGATCGCAGCCGGCCGGCCGGATCGCTGGTCGGCCGAGTGATCGGCGATCGTCCTGTTTCTTTGGTCGGGCTGAACAAGAAGCTGCCCCGCGACTTGGATGGTGCCGTTCATCGGTCGGTGTACTTACCCGTGATGCGCGACCGATTGCCCGACGTGCTGGAAGTCTTCGATTTTGCGGAGCCAAGTCTGGTCACCGGAAAACGAGAGTCGACGAACGTGCCGACTCAGGCTTTGTATTTGATGAACAGCCCCTTTGTCCGTGAGCGAGCAGCAGCCTTGGCAAGTCGCCTTTCGCGTGAGACGACTCTGTCCGGTTTCGTGCAACGGGCATTCCTGCTGTGTTACGGTCGTCAAGCAACTGATGGCGAGCGTGAGAGCATTCAGCGGTTTCTGGAGGTGGATTTTCCGGATCGCCGCGTCGATTGCTGCCATGCGTTGATGTCCACTGCCGAATTCCGAGTCCTGGACTGATCAAGATGACCCGCAATCTACAACAACCTTCTCGCCGTGCCGCCCTCCGCTCGCTTGCGTCTGGAATTGGATACCTCGCGTTTGCCGATCTAGCGCAACGCTCGGCTTGGGCAGAAAGCGATCGATCAAAGCAAACGCACGTTCCTGCGACGGCGAAACGTGTGATCTTTTTGTGCATGAATGGCGGTCCGTCGCATGTGGACTTGTTTGATCACAAGCCAGAACTCGGGCGGCGATCAGGCGAATTGATGTCGAAGGACGGCGGCGCCCGGCTGTTTGGGTCACCTTTTAAGTTCAAGCGACGCGGTCAGTGCGGGCATTGGGTCTCGGAGTTGTTTCCGCACCTAGCCAAGCAAGCCGATGATCTTTGCATGATTCACGGAATGCACACGGACCTGCCCAATCATTCGCAGGCCTTCCTTCAGATGCACACGGGCAGCTTTCAGTTTGTCCGTCCTTCGCTGGGGGCGTGGACGATGTATGGCCTGGGAAATGCGAATGAGAATTTGCCTGGCTTCATCACGTTGAACCCGCCATCGGATAACGGTGGTGCCAAGAACTATGGCAGCAGCTTTCTGCCCGCCACTCATCAGGGTACGAGGATCGGAACGAACCAGATTCCAGAGTTTTACGCAAAGATGTTGGGAGTCGA
>JBGCGI010000235.1:0-5728 GCA_045110715.1 Rubripirellula sp. | reverse complement strand
GAAGAGCTGGCATCGGGTTGAGCGATCGATGCGGTCCTCATGTTCGGTGTCGAACATGCGTTGCGTTCTGTCGGTTGCATTCGCGAGTTTGCGCTTTGTGCGTTTTGCTTGCTGCCGGTGAAACAATTGGGACAATTGTTCTACTCTGGGCGAGCTGCTGTTGCTTGCTGCCAGTGAAACAATTGGGACAATTGTTCTACTCTGGGCTAGGTCGATTGATGGCGGGCGAGCTGCTGTTCGACGGCTTCGATTGGAATCGGGATACCTCGGAGGGTTCCCTCGACCACAATGTTCTCGTCGACGACTCCCTGGAACGCTGCCACGATCATCCGCCCGCGGCGTGCCTTGAGCAGCTTGACCATCAGAATCAGGTTGTTCCCGGGAATGACGATCCCGCGGAACCGGACGTTGTCGACACCGCCGAACCCAACGATGTCGGCTCCCATCAAGTCGTGCTTCTGCGTGAAATAGCTGGAGAGCTGTGCGACCGCTTCGAGCATGATCACACCTGGCATCAGGGGCATATTCGGCATGTGTCCGCGAACCCAGAACTCATCGGTTTCGATGCGTTTGAGCGCAGCACAACACATCGCCTCCATGTCTTCATGAAGGATCGCCGTGAGCTGTTCCATCTCATGACGCTGGGGATTAAACCGCCGGATCTCTTCGAGATCGGCGATCGGATTATCTAGGTCCAGCGTGGACGGATCGACAATGAATTCGCTTTTCAATCTGCCAACCTTCAATCAGGTCTTGATTTTCTTCCGCTTCGCTTTGCGGGCTTTGGCGCTGGCGGGTCGCCGGCCATGATTCGCTTTTTTGATTTTATGTTGTGGCTTGGCCATCGGAACTTCGTTTCTTTCCAATTAAAGGGTTCATCGATTTTCGTTCGCTCGAACGAACGAAAAACTCTTGGAAACTGGACTCATCCGGGAGTCCTGACTTCACAAGAGCCAAGAAAATAGCACGTTTTTCGCATCTCGGGTAGGCTTGACCGCGGCGAGAGCGATTTCTGCGCGGGCGAATTGCCGGATTATCGCTGCATTCCGCCGTAAAATCCGCTGCCATCTCGAGAAATGCGTTGTTCTGGTTGAGGCTGAGCAGATCGATATCGGCCGCTGTTTCGCACCGAAGGAGGTACGATCGGAGTGATTGCCGGGGCGTTGGCCGCGTTCAGTCCAGGGCGAGGAGCCAGTGCCAAAGTTGCTGGACCGGCAGTTGGCCGCGTCGTCTGCTGAAGTGCGTCTTGGCGTTTTCGTTGGTACCAACCATCCGAAGCGGAAGGGTTGGCCTGGCTGGGGCCCAAGTCGTTGAAACGCAACTGCGATTGCTGGGGAGCCGAGAGCCGCATTGGGCCTCGTGGTGACGATGCGATCGACGCGACGGCAGGCGAAGTTGCCGAGGCTTGTGCGACAGACGAGGCCGAAGGATTTCCGTTCTTGACGAACAGCCCAACCGAACCGCTGCCGGACTGCACCCAGGACAACCAGTAGTTCTGGAGATCAGCGAGTGAATCGTAGTCGTAGTGCTTCTTGATGTTGGCCGTCCAAGATGGATGTTGCATGTAGTCTCGCAAGAACTTAACGAACTGGCGGGGGCCTTTTTGTTCAATCAGAAAGCTGCAAACGGAGTAGCCCTGGGCGTACATCGGTAGCACGTCGCTGGGGTACTCGGTCAGCAAGAACAGTTGGTTCATGGCGATGCCACGTCGCGTCCCCAAGAACTCGCGAAGTTTGGCTTCATGCTTGCTTCGCTCGGAAACATGCTCGACGGTCGTGCAGATGCCTTCGTCTGCCCAACGTGGAAGTGGCCGACCAAAATGGGTGGCCAGGATCGTATGGGTGACTTCGTGAGGAAGCACGCTGTCGAGAATCCGCTCGGGCGTGCCAACGACTTCCATTTGGAAATCACGAACAGGACGAGGGTTGTAAGTGGTCACGCCTTGTGCGGCCAAGTTGGGGCCAGCGATGACTCGAACTGGACAGGGATTGGGCCAGGCGGGAAGCGCTGCGCCAAGCCAGTGCACGGCCAAGTCATGGCGGTATCTTTCAGCGGCCTGGCCAACAGAACTGGCGAGCTGTGCGTTGGGAGCCTGAATGATGAAGTTCTGCGTTCGGTAGCTTGCCGCCTGAGTACCCAGGCAAACGAGAAACGCTAGCAAGGCCAGCGTGATTCGCGGAAGAGTGGGGACAGCGCCGCTGTGGTACGAACCGGCTTCCATGCCGAGACTCCAAAATCCGTGTTCCCAGTCGTCGACCGACCGACGGTCCATCGCGGTCAAAATCTCGACGAGAGGTTAAGCGGCGGAGTTTACGGAATGCGTTGAATAGTCGATAGGCGAATCTGCGACCGCGAATTGGCTGGTTTGAGGCGATGCAGGGACAGGATGCGAAGGTCCGGTCGAGCACTGCTTTCGAGCTAGAGACGCATCGGCACGTGCTAGCTCAGTAGCAGGCGGGCGATGTTGATGTAGATCACGATCCCGAGAATGTCGACGATTCCTGCGACGAACGGATTGCTCATCATGGCGGGGTCGAGGCCGAGTCGCTTGAACAGGATCGGTAAGGATGCTCCGCACAGGCATCCGCAGAAGATCACGGACATTAGCGTCAGTGGAATGACCAACGCACTGTAGGGGCTTGGGGCGATGAACGTTGCCACGATGTAGCCGATCGTCGCCAGGAATCCTCCCAGTGTCAGTGAAACCACGACCTCGCGTTTCAGGACCTCTTTCCAATCGCCAAACTTGACTTCACCGCTGGTCATGGCGGTGATCACGAGTGTCGCAGACTGGCTGCCTGAGTTACCTCCGGCAGAGATGATGAGCGGAATGAACCAAACGAGCCATGGAATCTTCTCCAACTCTTGGTCGTAGCTCCACAATGCCACCGCGGTCAACAGAGCGGCGATGAACAGGATGGTCAGCCAAATGCCGCGTTTCCACGACAACCGCATCAGACCGATACGGAGGAACTCTTGCTCCAGCGGGGCGACCGCTGCCATCTGCTGCGCGTCTTCGGCCAGTTCTTCACGAACGACATCGATGACATCATCGTGGGTGATGATGCCGACCAATTGGCGGGCACTATCGACGACGGGGATCGCCAGCAGGTTGAATTTCTCGACGGATTCGGCGACGGTTTCTTGGTCATCATCGACTCGGGCGACGACAACATCGGATTCCATCATCTCGCCCAGCGTCCGAGAGGGGCTGCCAAGGGAGGACACAAGTTGGCGTGTGGAAACGATGCCTCGCAAGAGCCGGTTTTCGTCAACGACATACAAGTAGTAGATCGTTTCGAGTTCACTGGCTTGGCGTCCAAGTTCCTCGAGGGCTTCCGTTGCGGTCAGGTTTTCTGCCAACATCGCGACCTCGGTGGTCATCAATGCACCGGCGGTACCTTCGGGAAACGACTGCAGTCGCTGAATATCACGACGATCTTCTAGCGGCAGCAGAGGCAGAATCTGATCGACACGAGCTTCGGTCAGTTCTTGCAGCAGGTCGACGCGATCGTCGGCAGGAATTTCTTCGACCAGCTCGGCAACCTGGCTGGTCTCGAAAGAGTCCAGCATCGCAACTTGGCGATCTTCCCCGAAGTAGCCAAAGATCTCGGCGCGACGTTCGGGCGTACTGCAGCACGTCCCAGATCTCGTCATCACCGAGCCCTTCCATGAACTCAGCGGTGCGGCCAGCGTTCAGAGTCACGCAGAACTCTTCGAGCTCGGCGCGATTCTGCGACGCAAGCATCTCGCGCAGTTCGGGCAGGAAGAGTGTATTGACCATACTTGGGCTTGACCAAAATGTCGGTAAACAGCGGCGATGTCCAGCTAGATTTGCATCTAGGAGTTCGGTGCCAGAGTTGAGTCTGGCGAATCGAGAGTCTGCTTACCTTCCCTGATGGCTAATTGCTGACGCGTTCGACGTACTCGCCGGTTCGCGAATCGACTTTGATCACGTTGCCTTCCTTGATGAAGCCGGGCACGATGAATTCAGCACCGGTTTCGACAATAGCGGGCTTGGTCACGTTGGTCGCGGTATCGCCTTTGGCGCCCGGAGCACACTCAGTGACTTCCAATTCGACTTGGTTGGGCGTTTCGACCACGATCGCGTTGCCGTTGTAAGTCGTCATGGTGCAGACCATGCCATCTTTGAGATATTTCCAAAGATCGCCAGCAACTTGCTTGGTGACTTCGTATTGCTCAAAGGTCGTCTGGTGCATGAAGACGTAGTCTTCGCCCTGTCGATACAAGAACGACACGTCAGTGGTTTCGACGTCAGCGGATTCCAGTGAGTCGCCACCCTTGTAGGTGCGATCCAGCGAGTTGCCGCGGACGAGGTTCTTGAGGCGGCATTTGTAGAAGGCGTTTCCCTTGCCTGGTTTGACGAACGTCATGTCCGTCATCAAGTAAGGTTCTCCGTCAATTTCTACCTTCAGCCCTTTTCGGAAGTCGCTTGTGTTATAAGTAGCCATGTGAAAAATGGCTCCGTCGTACGAGTCAGGTGTGAGTGATTTACGAGAGGTGATCGTTGATTCAGATCATGCAGGCTAGTTCTGGAGACGATGATTCGACGTCTACTCAGGGGCCGACCGCCGAGATTCTAACGACCGACGGCAATTTTGTCCCGACCGCTTTGCCAATCGAATCGGTGGACTGGCAGTCGGCGATGAAACGCGCGATCCGCTCTAGCTCTGAGCTTCGCCAGATCCTCGGACTGCCGGAATCGACCGAGGTGGCTGAAATACAGGGGGAAGCTGATTTTCCGACCTTCGTGCCTTTGGAATTTCTCAGCCGGATTCGACGCGGTGACCCTGCCGATCCGCTGCTGAGACAAGTGTTGGCGATCGCCGACGAAGATATCAGTTCGCCTGGATTCACAGCCGATCCGGTCGGAGATCTACCTTCACTGGCCGCCGGTGGGCTGATTCATAAGTACGAGAATCGAGCACTCTTGATCACCACGGGCGCTTGCGGCGTCCACTGTCGGTACTGTTTTCGGCGTGAGTTCCCGTATTCCGACGCTGGTTCGCGAGCCCAGAATTGGCAACCGGCGATCGAATATTTGAAACAGCACGAGGAGATCGACGAAGTCCTGTTAAGCGGCGGGGATCCTCTGACGTTGGTCGACGGAAAGCTGGATGAATTGATCAGCCAGTTAGAATCGATCGCTCATCTCAAGAGGTTGCGATTCCATTCCCGTATGCCGATCGTGATTCCTCAGCGAATCACGCCAGAGTTGGTCAAGCGGTTGGCCGCCAGTCGACTGACGGTCTGGTTTGTCGTTCATGCCAATCACGTCAACGAGTTGGACGAAGCGGTGTTGAGTCGTTTGGCGATGCTGATCGATGCCGGGATTCCGGTCTTGAACCAAGCCGTGCTGCTGCGCGGGGTGAACGATCGTGCCGACGCATTGAGTGATTTGTGCCTTCAATTGGTCAACCATCGCGTCCAGCCCTACTACTTGCACCAACTTGATCGCGTTCGAGGAGCGTCACACTTTGAGGTTCCTGTCGAAGAAGGCTTGAACCTGATGCGTCAATTGCGGACCAGATTGCCGGGCTATGCCGTGCCGTCCTTCGTCTGTGAGGAAGCGGGCCAGCCGTCGAAAACACCGATCGCGGACAATGGTACGATATAGACGGAGTTTTTCATGGTGACTGAGTTGCAGAATGTTGCTGCTGCTTGTCGACGGTGCTTCAAAACTCCTGCCTGGTTCTTTTGTCTTGCT
>JBGCGI010000234.1:0-4754 GCA_045110715.1 Rubripirellula sp. | reverse complement strand
CTGCTAACCGAGGGAGCCACAACACGTTGCATCGGCGGCAGAATCACGTCAACACGATCGTCGACTGCCGTTCCGATTCGCAATCGGAAAGTGCCACCACCAACGCCAACCCCTGAGTTGCCGTCGCTGTCTGGACCTAGCTCATTGATGTCCGTGATCGGCGATCCATCAGCGTTGAAGTTGAAGAACAACCGGGCTGTGTGAGTGATCGGGTCATAGACCACTTCATCAGGATTGTAGAGTGCGTCATCGGTCGTTCGAACCGTGTCCTGAGTCAGCAACAGCTGATAGAAGCGTGGATTCTCTGCTGATCGGGCGGTCGCATTTCCCTTGACCGAATAACGCGTGCCAGCTGGCACCACGAACGGTGCATTTGGATTGCCAGCCGTCACCGATGCTTCGAATTTGTCCAATCGATTGATGGCCAGACCGATTTCGCGGAAGCCGACGATCGGGGCATGGGTGACCGTGATGGTTCGCGCGACAGGGTCATGGACCGCCGTTGGTGTGGTGGCAGTCAGATCCTGAACGAACAAAATTTCGGTGTCATCGAAAGAACGCTGGGACACATTGGTTGCCGGATCGATCAACAGACCGGTCACGGTGATTTCTTGTCCCCCAATGCCAATCGTTCCAGATGCCGAATCGTCCTCGACGAATAGCGGATCTTCGTTGAAGTAGACGACGATCTCGTTGCGGTTCTGAACCAACGATCCATCGGCGGTGCGAACCACTGGCTGTGGCACGACCGACTCAATCAGCGCACCTAGCTGCAGATCGAAAACGGTCGTCTGAACACGCTGCCCGCTCACATCGGGCTGGAACAACTCGTTGAAACTATTGCGAAGTCCAGTGATTCCCAGACCATCGTCGTCGAAGCCGAACACCTCAACCTTGTACAAGTCATCCGGCAGCGGTTCCGAGAAACGGACCAAGACCGTGTTCTCTTCTGGGTCACCGACGCTCACCAAGCCAGGAACGATCTGCACATCATCCGGAGTGCTGATCAAACCGTCTTCGCCAGCTCGCGTGACGCGGATGCCTTCCAAGGAAACGGGATTGAGTACCTGGTCCTCGTCAAAGCGCAGCGTTAGAACGCGAGGCGCAGTGTTCACGATGGAACCGTCGGTAATCAAGTTACCTTCATTAGGCTGAATCCCGATCAACTGGGGACCGGCTAACAGTTGTCTCGACTCGAGCAATTCAACCAGATGCTGACGTCGCTTCTTACGGTTCGATTTTTGACCGAAACGAGAAGCATCAGAGTTGTTCGTCGAGGAGTTTTTTCGCTTACGCGAAGTCATAGACCAAACCTTCCAGGCGATGTCACCATTGCACGTCAATCCTTAGCAATGGCGACCAGTGAGGTGGTAGTAGTACTTGGGTGTAACCGAGCCGAGCGAAACGCTCGTTCAGTAGAAATAGGGCTTAATGATGAGTGATGCAGCCATAACCCGCGCATGAGGGGACAGGCGAAACACAGTCGCCGAGTATAGTTAGGGGCCGAAAACCCGCAAACATTGGCATTTGCCTTCCTCCACAGATACAGGGGATATTTGTTAATTTTGGGTGATCGTAGCGACAATGCCGGTGACCAAACGGACGTTTGACACCTCCAAACCCCTCCGCTGGGGTTGTTTTGTTGCTACAATGCACTCCTAAACGTGGATCATTGGACGGGCTCTCAGTGCAAAAGTTCCCATAATAGGACTGGTAGACACTGGATTTGCTTGCAAGATCAACCCGAATCTGGACCACAGGGTGCCCAAAATCGTCCAATGTTGGATCCGGGGACGCTAGAAATCTTCTTCCTCGTCCTCATCCCGATCCGGATGGAGGGGATCGTCAGGCTCGAAAAACAGGTCCGCTAATCCAAGCGGAACTGCGTCCCCCCCGAGCGTTCTTCGCCGCCGTTGGGCCAATTGTTCCAGATCCATCGCTTCCTCTCCGAGGCACTTTTCTAGGGCTTCTTGCCATGCTTCATCCCGATTGATGGGATGGCTTTGGTCTTGAATCATTCGTTTGATGGCGAATCGCAACAAGTTGATCCCGTCACGCGGCGAGAAATCCAATTTCAACTCGTGTGAATGCTGCAAGAACTCCACCGTCATGGCCAGCATCTCTGGCTCGGCGAACGGCAGGTGGTACTGCAGGATCGCCATTTCATCCTGCTTGTTTGGAAATCCGATCCCTAGAGTAGGCTGAAGTCGGCTTAGGATGTAATCCGGAATCTCGAAGGTCGATGCGTCCTGGTTCATCGTCACCGCCGCCCGAAACTCGCGGGCAGCCGGAATGGTGATTCCAGCGACGATTGACTCGACCAATCGCCGGCCATCGAAGAGCGGGGCCAGTGACGCCCAAGACTTCTCATTCATCCGATTGCCCTCGTCCAGCAGGCAAACGCCACCACACAGCATCGCTGTCACGAGCGGCGAGGCATGATAAGCGATGTCGCCACCCTGACTGAGCACCGGTGTGATCAACAGGTCTTCTGGGCGGGTATCGGCGGTGCACTGGTAGATATAGAGCGGGCGTTTCTGAGCTTTCGCGGCCGCAATCGCCAACTGCGTTTTCCCCACGCCTGGGGGTCCCACCAAACGGGGTGTCAGCGGTAAGTCCGCATCATCCACGGTGATCCAGCACGCCAAAAGCTGCATCAGGACGTCATGTTGGCCGATCCATTGCCCAGGCGTGGTGTAGGGCCGAGACAGTTTCAGCCGAATCCCATCGACTTCGACGAAGCCAGTCTCAGGATCGGTAGGTTCAGAATCTTGTGATTCACTCATCCGTCCACGCTCGCTGAATCGTTGGCAACATCCGCCTGAGCTTGCTCGATTTCTTCTTTTTTAGGGGCCTCACCAGCCAGGCTGTCTGCGGTTTGGGCTGCCTCGCCGCTAGCGATTTGCTCCCGATCTTCCTCCAAGGATGAAGCAATCGCTTCAATGTAGTTGTGAATCGAATGATCCGAGAAATGATCGACCTTCCATTTCCGCAGTCCTCGCAAGAAGCCCTGCCAACGATCGCGTCGCCTATTGATGTGCCCGATGCGTCCCAACTTTCCGTTGCGGTCAACGTAGACCTCGCGACCACAATGACGGTAACCCAACATGACCGGAGGGACCCGAGCAACGATGTCGTTGTTGTTGACGAAGCGGTAGTGATCCAAGCTGACGTAATTGATGTAGCGGCGATTTCCGACGCGGGGGCTACCGTAGGTGAACAGCTCTTCTGGCATGCTCTCGATGTGCGACAGAAAACACCGTCCCGCACAGATCGTCGCCATCGCTCCACCCAGTGAGTGACCGCAGAACCAAAGCGGCTGATCGTTGCTCATCAAGGCGGTTTCCAGCATTGGCCACAGGTCATCCACCTCCTGCTTGAAACCGCGATGGACTTTGCCGGTGGTCTCGGCCAGCACACTCGCCGCGTTGGCATCCGCACGAATATCGTTCCATTCGTTGGGCTCGGTCCCGCGACAGGCAATCACGCAGTCGTGATCGTTGCGGACTCGGTAGGCCTGCGATCCATCGCGATCGTAAAACGTCAGGTCAGGAAAGCCGATCAGCTCGCAAGCTCGGCGAGCCTCGTCCTCATCGTTGTAGGACACCATGGCCAATTCGGCGAACAGCAACGACCGCTCAAGAAACGTCAGGTCTCGAATGGGGCCGCCCACCTTCGACTTCAGGATCAGCGCAAGTTCGCCTGGATCCTGAACTTTGCTCTGGTCATTGATGGCGTTTTCTAGCATGTCAATTCAGTCCCTTTCTTGGTTCATCAACAAGCCTCTAGCTTAAGAGAATCCGCTCCCTGGCAGTAGTCCCACCGCCCCTAGGGAGCACGATGGAGCACGATCGAGCAACCCATCCGGTAAATCAGAACCGGCCGGCTCGCGCCGTTAACAACCGATCTAGCGTTTTGGAGCAACCCATCCGGTAAATCAGAACCCGCCTACGGTAAAACCAATCCAACGCCACGCCGCCCCTGCAAAAGCCCACGCAATGTGGCTGCCTTCAACTCTCTGCCGTAAACGTCGCCTCGGTGATCTCGACCGGCTCCAGCTTTTCACTTTGCTGAGGATGCCCACCGTCGACATCGATTTGCATGGTCAGATGCCGCCGCCAGTTTTCGTTGTCGGGCTTGGGGAAATCGTTGCGGAAATGAACCCCGCGGGATTCGGTTCTCGCCAGTGCCGAATCGACCATGCAGGAGGCGACCAGCAGCAGGTTTTGCAGCTCCCAGCCCTCGACCGAGTGAAACTGGTGGGGCATCACGTAGGCCGTGAACGAACGAATCGAGTCCGCCGCCTCCCGCAGTCCATCGGCGTGACGTTCGACGCCTGCCAATCGCCCCATCATGCTCTTCAACGAGACTCGTACATCAGCAACGTCGAACGATTCATGAATCGGGTGCTCAGGATGCTGCATCGAAATCGCAGTCATCTTCTCGGGTGTCTCCGCCGCCGCCCGCGAGGCAGCCTCGCCCGCATGCGCTCCGTAGACGAGGCCCTCCAGCAGACTATTGCTGGCCAATCGATTCGCACCATGCAATCCGCTGCTGGTCACTTCACCGGCCGCCCACAGACCGGGCAAACTGGTTCGCCCCTGGCGATCCACGCTGACGCCACCGATCACATAATGAGCTCCCGGACGCACGGGAATCCGATCCCTTGCGATGTCCAATCCAAATTTCGCACATGCATCCGCGATGCCGGGAAACCTTGCTCGCATCTTGTCGGCATCCAAATGCGACAAGTC
>JBGCGI010000233.1:0-7672 GCA_045110715.1 Rubripirellula sp. | reverse complement strand
GACGACGGCAGAATCAACATGACAGTGAAGTCATGATTAGGGATGGCTTCGTCACATGCACATAAAGAAACGGCCGACTTGCGTCGGCCGTTTTAGATTCGATCTACTTTGAGCGAAGAGTGACGACTGTTAATACATGTCGTGGTCGCCGCCGTGGCCTTTCTTGCTATCCTTCGGCTTCTCAGCGACAAGAGCGTCACTGGTCAACAGCAAGGTTGCGACACTGGCCGCGTTACTAAGTGCGGTGCGAGTCACCTTGGTTGGGTCGATAACGCCAGCCTTGACCAAGTCTTCGTAGGTGTCGGTCAACGCGTTGTAGCCGCCGTTGCCTTTCATGTCGAGAACCTTCTCGCACACGATACCACCGTCTTGGCCTGCATTTTCCGCGATCATGGTTAGTGGTGCACGGCAGGAACGCAACACGATGTTGTAGCCAATCTTCTGATCATCGGTCAGATCGGCACTTGGCTTGACGGTTCCCGAAGCACGAAGCAGAGCGACGCCACCACCGGGAAGAATTCCCTCTTCTACTGCTGCTCGAGTCGCGTGCAAGGCATCCTCGACGCGAGCCTTCTTTTCTTTCATCTCGCTCTCGGTCGCAGCTCCGACATTGACCTTGGCAACACCGCCAGCCAACTTCGCCAAACGCTCTTCGAGCTTTTCGCGATCGTAGTCGCTTGTGCTGTTCTCGATTTCGCGGCGGATCTGATCGATCCGAGCCTTGATATTGGCTGACTTACCGCCACCTTCGATGATGGTGGTGTTGTCTTTGTCGATGATGACTTTCTTGGCGCGAGCCAGTTCTTTCAAACCGACGCTTTCCAACTTCACACCGAGTGCCTCGAAGATGGCTTGCCCACCAGTCAAGATCGCGATGTCTTCCATCATCGCTTTGCGACGATCGCCGTAACCTGGAGCTTTCACTGCGGCAACGGTGAACGTGCCACGAAGCCGGTTGATAACCAAAGTTGCCAAGGCTTCGCCATCGACATCTTCAGCGATGATCAACAGAGGCTTGCCCTGCTGAACCACTTGCTCCAGCATTGGAACCATGTCTTTGATGTTGCTGATCTTCTTCTCGAAGACCAGGACGTAGGCGTCCTCCAGGACTGTTTCCATCGATGCTGGATCGGTCACGAAGTAAGGTGACAGATAACCGCGATCGAACTGCATACCTTCGACCCACTCTTGCTCGGTTTGAAGGCTCTTGCCTTCGTCGACGGTGATCACACCATCCTTGCCAACCTTGCTCATTGCATCAGCCAGCAAGTCGCCGATCTCTCGGTCGTTGTTACTGGCGATCGTTGCGACGTTCGCCATCGCTTCTTGGTCTTTGACCTTGGTGGCCATGCTGTGAAGTTTTTCGGTGATGTCCGAGACGGCTGTCTCGATACCATTCTTCATCTGGATCGGATTGACACCCGCAACAACGGCCTTCAAGCCTTCGTTGAAGATCGCCTCTGCCATCACGGTCGCTGTGGTTGTACCGTCACCAGCCACGTCGCTCGTTTTGCTGGCGACTTCGCGAACCATGCGAGCGCCCATGTTCTCGAACGGGTCTTCCAGATCGACTTCCTTGGCAACCGTCACGCCGTCCTTGGTGACAGTTGGGCTTCCAAAGCTCTTCTGGAGAATCACGTTGCGGCCTTTGGGTCCGAGCGTGACTTTGACAGTGCGGGCCAACTTGGAAACACCGCGACGAATCGCTTCGCGGGCTTCCTGATCGAATGAAATGATTTTTGACATGATTTATTGGTTGTCAGTTTGAACGGTGTTTCAGTGAACAAAAGGAAAGCAGACAGAGTGACCGCAGGGCCTACTCGATGACTGCCAACACGTCGTCTTCTCGCATCAACAGGTACTCGACATCGTCGATTTCGACGTTTTCGCCGGCATAGCTGCTGAACAGGACGATATCGCCCTCTTTCAATTGGCTGTTGGCGCGGGAGCCGTCATCCAGCAATTTCCCGCTGCCGATCGCAACGACGGTACCGCGAGCTGGCTTTTCCTGAGCCGAATCTGGCAGAACGATTCCACCTGCCGTGGTGGATTCGCTTTCTACGCGTTGAATGACGATTCGCTCGCCCATGGGTTGGAGGCGAACCTTGCTCTTGTTTTTTGTGGCAGTTGCCATGTCCGTGCTACCTTTCTCGTTGCGGGAAAGAATGAGGTGTGAGTTGTTTTATGGAGATTACCGACTCGTGCGAGCATGCACGATTGGCAGTTTTATCTATGAGGCGGCTCTACTGAGCAACCCGCGTGCCATTCGAGAACAATTTGGGCCTGGTCTCACCAGAGCCGGACGCCAGTTGCACCGTCCCGCCAGGGACGGTGTGCTTCGCACCCTTAACACCGCAAATCGTTCGCCAGCAGACGCCCCTAGCCTTTGGCGGCTTCGACCACCGCATCTGCAGTGATCCCAAAAAGCTTGTAAACCTGATCGAAAGGCCCGCTGGCCCCGTATCCGTCCATTCCTACAAACTTGCCTTCCAGCCCGATCCAGCGATCCCAGCTCATTCGGATCCCAGCCTCAACGGCTACCCGGTTGGTTACCGCAGGCGGCAGAACTTCATCACGGTACGCCTGGTCTTGCTCTGCAAACAGATCCATGCACGGCATGCTGACCACTCGGACTTTCTTGCCTTCGGCCGTCAGGGCCTTTGCGGCATCGGTGCAAAGTCCAAGCTCGCTACCGCTTCCCATCAGGATCACATCAGGGGTTCCCTCGCAGTCAGCCACAACGTACCCACCTTTCGCACACCCCTCTGCCGAAGCGTAAACAGATCGGTCGAGCGTTTCCATATTTTGGCGAGAAAGCACGAATGCACTTGGATGATCGTTGATCCCCATCGCGGTTCGATAGCACTCAGCGACCTCGTTCGAGTCCCCTGGCCGGAACACGTACAAACCGGGGATGGCCCGGCAGGCGCTCAAATGCTCGACAGGCTGGTGGGTCGGCCCATCTTCGCCGACACCGATCGAATCATGGGTCAGGATGTAAAACACTGGCTGGTGCATGATCGAAGCCAATCGCATTCCACCACGCATGTAGTCAGTGAAGACAAAAAACGTTGCACCGTAGGAACGCAGCCCCGTCAGCGACAATCCGTTGACGATGCCAGCCATCGCGTGTTCGCGAATGCCAAAGTGCAGATTACGGCCGCTGTAGTTGTCTGGCAAAAACTCGCCGGCACCCTCAAACGTCAGATTCGATTTGTTACTTGGTGACAGATCGGCCGATCCACCAATCATGAACGGAACGTTCTTGGCGATTGCGTTCAGCACTTTTCCGCTGCTATTCCTGGTGGCGTCCCCTTTCTCGCTGGCTTCAAACTCAGGGATATCCTTGTCCCAGCCCTCAGGAAGCGAACCGCTGAACACAGACTGAAGCTCTGCTGCCTTTTCCGGATGAGCCGATTGATAGTCGCTCCAAGTCTTGAACCAAGCCTCGTAGGCTGCCGCCCCCCGGGCCCCCACACCGCTTTGAAAATGTTCGTAAACTCCGTCAGGGACGTAGAACTTCTCTTCTGGCGGGAAGCCGTAGTTCCCCTTTGCGAGGGCAACTTCGTCCCAACCCAGCGGAGCACCATGAGCCCCATGGGTGTTTTGCTTATTCGGCGCTCCCCAACCAATCACGCTGCGGACGATGACCAGGGTCGGCTTGTCACTGGTGGCCTGAAAGCTGTCGATGGCTTTGCGAAGAGCTGCCAAATCGTTGGCATCGTCCACGCGAGCGACATTCCAGCCCAAGCCTTCAAATCGCTTTTCCACGTCTTCACTGAAGGCCAGGTCCGTATCGCCCTCGATCGTGATGTGATTGTCGTCGTACAACCAGCAAAGATTGTCCAGCTTCAAGTGCCCGGCAACCGAAGCAGCCTCACACGCCACTCCTTCCATCAAGTCACCGTCGCTGCAGAGCGCATAGACGTTGTAGTCAAATAGATTATGCTTGTCGGTGTTGTAGTTCTCGGCCAACCACTTTTGGGCCATTGCCATCCCGACGCTGTTGCTGACTCCAGCCCCCAGAGGGCCAGTTGTGGTCTCGATCCCAGCAGCCTCGGCGTACTCGGGGTGCCCAGCACAGACACTGCCGATCTGACGGAATTTCTTGATCGAATCCAACGTGATCGAGAGCTCATCCGTTGGATTGCCGTCGTCATCGGTCGCTTTGACGCCAGCCAGGTGCAGGACGCTGTAAAGCAACATCGATGCGTGGCCGCAGGAAAGGATGAACCGATCACGTCCTGGCCAATCCGGTTGGGCCGGATCGTAATTCATCGTGTGGTTGAACAATTGATAGGCGATTGGGGCCAACGCCATTGGCGTTCCAGGATGCCCGCTATTGGCCGTTTGTACCGCGTCCATGCTGAGGGCGCGGATGGTGTCGACGGCTAGGTTTTCAATGTCTGTCGATGCAACGCTCATCAGCGATCACTCGTGCGGGAAAAGACGCGAAGTAAGTAAAGATTGAGACAGAAATACTAATGGCGAGGGGGGGTTCTGAAAAGGAGTCATTCCAGGCCGACGCGTGCCCAGCCAGCGGGCTGCAATAGCGGAAAAGGTTGCCCCACAGAGCGTCACCTCCATCTTCGGGTTGATGCCCACTGCTATGCCAACGGACCAGGCTAACTGACTGCGAAGCTCGTTCTGCGCCGAGCGACCCCATGAAGGTTTCCTTGCTTCGCAAGTGACGGCGAGGCAAGCACTTCTTGGCAGTCCCCGCTTCACAGCACGATTGCCTTGCGTGGCCGCAACGCTCACACGCCTGCGACCCTAATTGGCCACGGCGCGAAAGCGTCAGAAACCGATCCAGCGATTTCGCGGCTGCCGCCAGGCGTCACATCACCCCTTCAAATCCCAGGAATGCATCTCTTCCAACACAGCTTTCTCGGTTAAATCAAATTTGAGAGGCGTCAACGTGACATTGCCTTTGCGAAGCTCGGTGATGTCCGCCGACTCCGTTGGTGGCCGCTCAGGCTCGGACCAGAGTGCCCAGTAATAATCACGTCCGCCCGGGTCCTGACGTTTCTCGTACGACCGACCATATTGGGCCAACCCCATCGGCACAATTTTCAAGTCCTTGGGAGCCTCCGTCGCGGCAGTCGGCACATTGAGATTGAACAGCTTGCCTTTTGACTCTGGCTGATGGAGCAATCCTCCAATCACGTTTCTTGCAATCACCGCAGCGGACTGAAAATCGGAATCTTCGCTGTATTCCAATGAGACAGCCACGCTTGTGACACCAAAGAACGCGCCTTCAATGGCGGCGGCGACCGTGCCGCTATAAAGCACGTTGATCCCCGCGTTCAAGCCGTTATTGATCCCGCTGACAACGAGGTCGACCGGATCATCACGCAACAACTCAGCAATTGCCAATTTCACGCAATCGGCTGGGGAACCTTCCACCGCCCAGGCCCAGTGCCGACCGTCACGATGAATGGATTTACAGACCAGCGGCGTCAGAAAGGTGATCGAGTGGCCAACCCCGCTCTGTTCCGTTGCCGGCGCGATCACGACCACCTCACCCAAATGCCGCAACTGCTGCTCCAAAGCTGCCAGTCCAGGGGCGTAAACACCGTCATCGTTGGTCAATAGAATGCGCACGAATCTGCTTTCGTTGTTCGAGAAGGAGGCAGAACGGGATCAGGGTCAAGCACGTCCCCTTGGGAATTGTAGTGCCGTTTTCTACACTTCGTGATTCGATCCCGCGACACCTCTGATGTGGTGGACTTGCAAACATGACCGAATCCCACACGGCCCAAGCAGTGGTGACTCAAACACCTGCCGATGATCTGACCGGACAACGTATCGTTGTCTTGGACTTTGGATCCCAATACGCCCAGCTGATCGCTCGGCGCGTACGTGAGCAAAACGTTTACTGCCAAATCCTTCGTCACGATATCACAGCCGAGCGATTGGCAGAGATCGCGCCGAAAGGAATCATTCTCTCTGGTGGTCCAGCCAGCGTTTACGAAGACGGCGCGCCCAAGTGCGATCCGGGATTGTTCCATTTGGGAATCCCTGTGCTTGGCATCTGCTACGGAATGCAACTGACCTGCGAAGCTTTGGGCGGGAAAGTGGACAACACTCCGTCGCGCGAGTACGGGCGCGCCAGTTGCAAGATCAGCAATCACTCCTCACTCTTCGAAGGCTTGCCCGACGAGATAGAAGTCTGGATGAGCCATGGCGACCAGATCTCTTCGGTCAGTGACGATTTTGAACCTCTCGCTCAAACCGGTACGTGCCCCTTTGCTGCGATTCGACATCGCACCTTGCCTGTCTTTGGAATGCAGTTCCATCCGGAAGTCACCCACACACCATTGGGCGGGAAAGTTCTGGAGAACTTTGTCATCGGCGTCTGCGGTTGCGAAGCGACGTGGCACCTTGGTGACTTTGCCAATGCAGCCATCAAGTACGTTCGCGAACAAGTTGGCGATCGACGCGTGATCTGCGGACTCAGTGGCGGTGTCGACTCGAGCGTTGTCGCAGCGTTGCTATACAAAGCGATCGGGCCGCAACTGTCTTGCATCTTGATCGACAACGGCCTGCTTCGCAAAAACGAACAGAGCATCGTGATCAGTGAGTTCACCAATCACTTCAAGACTGACCTCCGCGTCGTCAACGCAGAAGAACGTTTCTTGCAGACGTTAGAAGGCATCAGCGAACCGCAAGAAAAGCGTCGACGAATCGGACACGCCTTCATCGACTGCTTCAAGGACGAAGCTGCGAAAATAGAAGATGCCCACTTCTTGGCGCAAGGCACACTTTATCCCGATGTGATCGAAAGTGGCGCCGATCCAGACGGACCAGCAGCAACCATCAAGTTACACCACAATGTGGGCGGACTTCCTGACGAACTAGGCTTCGAACTGATCGAACCACTCCGAGACCTCTTCAAAGACGAAGTCCGTCGCCTGGGTTTGGAACTGGGTCTGCCAGAGTCGTTGGTTTGGCGGCATCCGTTTCCTGGACCAGGATTGGCTGTACGTTGCCTGGGCGAAATCACTCGCGAGAAACTGGATGTCTTGCGTGAGGCGGACGCGATTGTTGTCGGCGAGATCGAAGCCGCTGGCCTGTACCGAGAAACCAGTCAGTCGTTCGCAGTGCTACTGCCCGTGCAAAGCGTTGGGGTGATGGGCGACGCCCGCACCTATGAAAACGCGGTGGCAATTCGCAGCGTCGACACCAACGACTTCATGACCGCCGATTGGAGTCGGCTGCCTTACGACCTGCTAGCCAAGATGAGCTCGCGAATCATCAACGAAGTCAAAGGCGTCAACCGAGTTTGCTACGACATCAGCAGCAAACCACCTGCAACGATCGAATGGGAGTAAGAGGGAAGCGGACAATGCCAATCCTCGTTCTTTCTGACCATCAACTGATCACCGTTCCCAGCTAACGAAAACATGTCAAGACAATACATCTATCAAGTGGAAGGCCTGACCAAGAAGCATGGCCAACGCGTCGTGCTAGACGATGTCCATCTCGCGTTTTACCCCGGCGCAAAAATCGGCGTGCTTGGCCCCAACGGTGCTGGTAAGTCGACCATGCGTCGGCGCATGGCAGGGAGAGGCGACGAGATCGATGGAGAAGCCCGCGTGGCCGAAGCTGCCTCCGTCGGAGACCTGGACCAAGAACCGCCCCCGAACGAGACGAAAACTGTTTATCAAAA
>JBGCGI010000232.1:0-14640 GCA_045110715.1 Rubripirellula sp. | reverse complement strand
GTTGTGATTTACGAGATGTTGACGGGGGAACTGCCCATCGGACGCTTCGCAGCGCCGTCGGCGAAAGTAGAAATTGATGTCCGACTTGACGAAGTGGTCCTCCGGACTCTTGAGAAAGAACCGCAGCACCGCTATCAGCGGGCCAGCCAAATCAAGTCGGACATGCAGTCGATCGCATCGACGGACAATCCGGCTTTTGTAAAGACGCTCGTCGCAGGTGCAGACGCCGTAGTCAACGATCCCGTCAAACCAGCGTCGCTACAACAACAAGAGTTGGCAGGACGGATGCTGTTAACGCGTCGGGAATTGATGGACCGCGTCAAAGGATCACTGCGGCCGTTGTTCCGTGGACAGATTGTTCAGATCTTGATCGGTGTCGCCATCATCATCCTTGGAGCACAATGCTGGGCGAGAAACACAAGTATTCCGCATCGTCTCGTCAGCGGAGTCATCCTCCATCTTTACGGCATCTTTGTGATCGCTTCGGCCGCGGCCGTCTGCACGCGAATCAAGCGAATCGATTACTCGAATCCAGTTGTCGACATCCGCGACAAGCTTGGCCGTCTGCAAGCCCTTTACCTGCGCGTTGGTCCGGGCTTAGGACTGCCGTGGTGGTTGCTCTGGATTCCCGCTTGCGTCGCAATCGGTTTTGATGCGGTGCTGCACCCAAGCTCACTTGTGGTTTCCCTGATTGTCGGCGTGGTCGGACTTGCAGTCTCGCTCTGGCTGTACTGGCTCGCCGTGAGACCAGGTACAGCATCGTCTGAATCGCGGCGACAGAAGCTCTCGGGAGGGAGCATTTCCGCCGCGTATCTTGCCCTCGAAGAAATTGAAAACGCCCAAATCCGCTGACTCACCGGCGCATGATTTCGGCGTTGCAGCCCTGCAAGCTGGGCCACCGATCCGCGCACAGTTCTTCCAGTGAAGGAGATTCCCATCAATCACTCCACCATTGACGCAAAGCCACCAACCGTGACAGTTGCTACGAGCGGTGCTTCGGCAACGAGTTCGTTGTCTTGCTTTGATCGACGACACGACCTGGACGCACTCCGAGCGATCGCCATGTTGCTTGGCATCGCTCTGCATGCATCACTCTCCTTTACACCGATTCCGTGGCCTGTCCAAGACTCGCAGCAGGGTGAAGTCTATGGAGTTCTGTTTGCCTACCTCCATGGTTTTCGCATGCCGCTGTTCTTCATGCTGAGCGGATTCTTCACAGCGATGCTGTGGCGGAAACGTGGGCTGGTAAGTCTCGTCAAACACCGGATGAAGCGAATCTTCTTGCCGCTTGTGATCGGCTGCTTGACGATCGTTCCGGCGATGTGGGCGGTCAACTACGTCGTGTCCGGTCCGTCGTCCGCCGGGCCGGAACGATCTTCACTTTTCGCCGCTGTTGTTTCCGGCGACGTTGAACTTGTTCGCAGCGGCTTGCAGGATCCCGCGATTGATCTCGATTCACTCGACACGAATTCGGGCTCCTCAGCGTTGTGCACGGCCGTGTTTCTTGGTCGAACCGAAATTGCAGGATTGTTGGTCGACGCGGGAGCGGATGTGAACCTACCGAATCGCGATTTGGCGAGTCCTTTGCATATCGCTGTATTCATGGGGCGATCAAAAGTAGCTGCCAAGTTGCTGCAAGCGGGCGCCGATGTGAACGCGCTTGATGGAAGCGGACTCACGCCGAAAGAGTTGCTTCGAATTGACTTCGGCACGACAAACTACATTGCGAGTTCGCTTGGCGTTCCCCTTGAAGAAGCAGCGTTGCTGGCTGGTCGCAAGGAGATCGCGGCACAACTTGGGGAAAGCAATTACCTCGGTTCCGGCGCAAATGCAAAACAGTCAGCCGATCTCGAGGCGCTCAAGGCGTTGCTCTTCCAATTGCCCGTCTTCATGCATCTCTGGTTCCTCTGGTTCTTGTGCTGGCTGGTCGTCGCGTTTGTTCTTTACACGTTGATCGCGACGGCGGTGCGGATCGAAAAGCTTCCACGATGGCTCGTTTGTTCGCCGCTCAGTTTGTTGTGGTTGATTCCATTGACCATGCTTCCGCAGTCGTTGATGCAGGCGGGGAGTTTTGGCCCGGATTCATCGATCGGGCTGCTACCGATTCCGAGCGTGCTGGCTTACTACGCCATCTTCTTTTTCTTTGGCGCGCTCTATTGGGACATGGATGATAAGCAGGGCCAGTTGGGGCGTTGGTGGTTCGTAGGTCTTCCGATCGCGACGGTGATCGTGTTCCCGATTGCACTGGATCTGGTTTCGGGAACATTCGGCATTGTGCCGAAACTCGAGGACGACACCACGAACGCTCTGATCGCCAACGTGTTGCAAGCCACTTTTGCTTGGCTCATGACATTCGGCTCGATCGGTCTGTGCCGTCGACTGCTGTCTGGCGAAAGCAGGACGATGCGATACATCTCGGATTCATCGTATTGGCTGTACCTCGTCCACTTGCCGCTCGTGTTACTTGCGCAGTGGCTGGTTCGCGATCTTCAACTGCCGGCGATCCTGAAATTCGCAGGCATCACCATCGTGGTCTCTGCATTGCTGTTGGTGACGTACGAAT
Source organism: Rubripirellula sp. (assembly GCA_045110715.1). Lineage (GTDB taxonomy): Bacteria > Planctomycetota > Planctomycetia > Pirellulales > Pirellulaceae > Rubripirellula. Next base: position 12,077 of record JBGCGI010000232.1, on the reverse strand, counting down.
ACGGAGTCCGTTACACGCCGATCGGCCGATTGCTAAACGGCCCACGAACGCGAAACGGCTAAACGCTCTGCGATGTGTTCGCCACCGAGGACACGGAACCCACAGAGAACGGACGGCTCTGTGACAGGGTTTCGGTCACTCTTATTGCAGGGCAGCCCTCTGTGCGCTCTGTGGCTAACCGCCCGTCGAATCAAGAACGCACTCCGTCTTGCAGCGTTTCCGGGTCGCTGATCCAGCCTTCCAGCAGATTGACTTGGTCAGGGATCCCGTAATTCTCTTCGCGTTTCGTGTAGGCCCAGGCTGCTTGAATGGCGCACAGAACGCTATCGAGGCTGTCTCCGGTTGTATCCTCCAGGCAAATCTGAGCGTCCTGCTCACTCATCTCAACCGTGAAGCCGTAGATCTGCTCGAATGAACGGTAAGTATCGTTTCGATTTCGACCGCGGATTGCAGAGACGATGTCGCATCTCGCCGTTTCCATTGCCTGATCGCACTTGCTGACGTCATCGTTCTTGTAGCCCTGCTTTGTTCCGATCCACTTTCGCGTGACCAGAGCCGGATAGGTCTCGACGACGATTCTGCGTGCTGCCGGTAGGGGGCGCACAGGAAGTATCGATACATTCGCGTTGCGCAGTCGGTAGGCGCCCTGGAAAAACATCTTTCCAACCGGCGTGTAGTCCAGCGTCATCGGACTCTGAGATGCCGTCAGCTTGTCGACCCAACGGAACAGATGCTTCTTTCCCTTTGGCTGCGACGCCTTGAAATCTCGCAGTGTCTGCTCGAAGCCTTGCTTTCCCATCTGCTCGACGGCACGGACGTAACCCTCCCAAGTTTCCGGCCAATCGAGTGCAGAAATCAGTTCGGCGGGCTGTCCGAGCGGAAAGTCCACCCCCGCGATCCATTCAGGTCCGTCTTCGCAAAGCCAGTCCTCGAATCCCGAGAAGTCAGCTTTCGTCGGCGTGTTGAGCAGTCGAAAGTGATCGAGCTTCAAAACAGATTCATCGAAGCTGCACACGGCAAGCATCAGTCGCTTCTGCTTACGCGCCTTTGAATTCGAAGAATCCGGCGCGCTGGTGAAATCGAGACCGAAGACTCTCATGGCGCGGGCTACGTGCCAGACAGCTGTTGAAGAATCTCATCGTCCGTTGGGAATCGATCCATTTGATGTTTGCTGAAGATCAGCTTGTCGTTGACTTTGACATCGAAGATGCCGCCTTTGCTCTGAATCAGTTCCGAGTCAACGCCGGTAGCTTCTTTGATGGTGGCCGCCAAACTGGTGGCCTGAGGTGTGTAGTCTCACTGAAAGCAGTATTCGATCGAGATTTTCATCAAGGTTCCAATCGTAAAATGAGTCACGAGTTTGACGTTCGGTAGCCGATTTTAGCATGGAGTACCGCGTTTGAGCGATCCGTGTGCCCTGCATTTCCAGTTGTGTTCCGGTGTCGAAACTGAAAGGGAGAGTATTGTTCCCCAATTGCGGATAAGATGCGGACTTCCACGCGGTTGTAGTCTCACATTCTTCGATGCCTGTTTCTGATTCTCATGTCTCTTGGCGATCCATCTTTTCAGTCCCCCGAGCAAGCGACCGACGAGCCTTCGCGTCGGCCCCGCATCTTGGATGATGCAGCTGATCGCTGGACGATGCCGATCGGAAGAATCGCAGGAACTTCGGTTGGTCTTTCCTACAGCGTTTTTTTTGCTGCCGCGATTGTGGTCGCGGTGGTCCTGATCAGTGCCCGCCAACCGGGTAGCAACTCTGACTTACCGCGAGCGGCTGGCTTGGCTGTTGCGTTTTGGTGCTCAGGATGGCTGGTGCAGTGGATTACCCACTTCGGCGTGACCCGAATTTTGGGTTTGCCGATGCGACACGTCAGTATCGGGCTGTTGGGCGTGGATGGCGCCCCACGAAACTGGTCAGCCTCGCGGACGTTGATGACCGCACTGGCCACAGTAGCGTCGTTGTTGGTTTTGGGCAGTTTGTATCGCTTGGTCGAAGGCGGGTTTCAAATGCCTGTCTTATCACGTTCGCCAACGAACAGTTGGGTGACGCCCAGCATCGGCTTCACAGAGCACGATTCGATCTGGAAAAGTGGCGCTTGGCTCTGTTGGGTGCAAGCGATTTGCCAAATGTACCCATTGCCACGTTCAATGGGACGACACATCTTCGGTTCGTTGTCGAGCCTCTGCGGAGACCGGTTGAGTCGAGAGACTCAAGTGATGATTTTTCGTCGCTCGCTGCTCGTGATCTCGTTGTTGACGCTCTGCGTCGGCATGTACCTGTACGGTCAACCGAGTCGTCCCTGGGTGCCTCGGTGGCCACTGGTGATGCTGCTGGGTGTGATGCTTTGGATGTCAACGCGTTCATCGGATCTACCGCTGATGGTGGAGGGCTTTGCAAGTGAGGAGGATCCGCCCAGGCCGAGTATCTCAGCGACGATTCGCGAGAAAGTCAAAGAACACCAAGGTCAAAAACGAGTGAAGCAAGCTTTTGACCGAGAGCGAGAAGAAGCCGTTGATGCAGCCAGGTTGGATGAAATCCTGAATCGGTTGCACGAGCACGGACAAGAATCACTCAGCGAAGAGGACCGTCAAATTCTCTCGCGAGTGAGCGAGAACTTGCGCAAAGAACGCGAGTCTTGATCATTCGACGCAAACGCAACTCTATTTCTCCGTTCTCGATTTGGGTTTGTGGCCCGGCATGGAGTGATTCTTCATCAGGTGAGGTGGCAGTTCGAAGCCATCGGACTGCAGGAATGTTAGCAAGTCGGTGATCTCTTCTTTGGTCAGCGTATCGAGCAGGCCGTTGGGCATCGCGGAGACCTTTGATTTGACTTGCTGGTCAATCGCGTCCTTCTGAACTTTGGTCAGCTTTTTCGGCGTCAACAAGTTTGTCATCACCTCGTAGTGCTTCTTGCTGGTCGAGGTGATCACGCCGCTGATCACGCGACCGTCGGACAACAAGAACTTGTGCGATTGATACTTTTCGTTGATCTCGCTGGATGGGTCGAGCAATTGCTGTAGCAGTTTTGCGTCCTTGTACTTCTTGGTGACCTCTTTCAGATCGGGGCCCAAGTTCACACCATGTCCGGCCAGCACGTGGCATTGATTACAGTTTGCCTTTGCAAAGGCGGTCATGCCGCGCATGACGCGCTGCTCGTCAGGTGCGGGGACGCTGAGATCGGAAAAGTCAGACATTTGCCAATGCTTGACGATTTTTGGTTTCTCAGCGGCCAGCATTCGATCGACATCCTTCATGTCCTTGGCCACGACCATCACGCCCTTCATGACCACCCAGTGGCCTGGGAATGTGCAGACGTAGGGATAAATGCCTGGCGTGGTTGGCGCCTTGAATCGCAACACTTGCACGCGGGATTTGCGAGTCGGACCGATCATTTTGGTCGCTTGCAGAATCAGCTTACGTTTTTCGCGTGGGATAAAATCGGAGTTGGCGAACTTGGGATCGCGAGCCATGGCGTTGGCTGCCATGCCAACTTCTTCTAACGCGCCAGGTTGGACGATCACAAGGTTGTGGTCGGTGGCATCTGGATTGGTGAAGACGATTTTCACCGGCTGTCCTGCCCGAACAGCAATCTGTTCTTCGGTGAATTTCATCACCTCCGGGAGACAAGAAATCGTGAACTTGGCCAGGTCAGGCTGCGCATCAAACTGCGATTGTTGAGCGGCCGGGGAAGGTTCCTTGAGTTCAGACTTCTGCTTCGAATCACGGAGGAGTTTGGCAACGCTGTACGAGTCGTCGTTTTCCCAGTGCTGCCGTAGTGTGCGCGAGCCAAGCGCACACTGAATCGCGTACGCCAAATGGCCTTCGTAGGGATGATTGAGTGTTTCCAGCATGGCATCGAGGGCTGGCTTCGTTCCGATGTAACTGGCCGCGATAGCGGCCTCCATGCGAACCATCGCGTACGGATCGTTGGCAGCCTTTCGGATTCGTTCGATTGCGTCAGGTAGATGTGAGTGCCAATGGCGAAGCTGTTGAGTCGCAGCGGCTCGAGCGTACTTGTTGTCGCAATCTAGCAGTTGAGCCAGGAGATCCGTGTTCGGCTCGCCAATGCCACGGTACATCCAGATCGCTTCGATTTGGTGGTGACGGTAGCGGTCATCATCACGGGACAGACTTGCAACCCAGGTATCCAACGCTGACTTGACTTTGTCCGGGTCTCTCTCACGCAACTCAGCACGAACCCAATATCGGATTCGAGATTCGGGGCGTTTCAACTGGTCCAAGAGTTCGTCGATTGAAGCATCAGCGATTTTGGGTGGATCCTGCAACGGCTTGTTCTTCGCCGTGATTCGCCAGATTCGGCCCGAGTGCCGATCGCGTCGTTCATCACGCAAGGAATATTGCGCGTGGCCTTTGACGGGGTTGTACCAATCGCACACATACATCGCTCCGCGCGGGCCGTAACGAATGTCGACGGGAATGAAACTAAGATTGCTGGAGAAGATCAGATCGCTGACGTACTCCTCGTCGAAACCGAATTCGCCCTCGACCCATCGGTGGATCTCGATGCGGTTGGTTGGTTTATAGCGTGCCTTGATGTAGCCGCCTTGGAGTTCTTCGGGGAAGGTCGCGAAGTCCACAAACTCTTGTCCGCATGTCCCCGAGTAGGCATTGAGACCGCTCGGTCGGGGGTGCTGCGTTGGATAGGTTGGGTCGAGTGAATGAAACGCGGCTGCGAAAATCGGATGACTGGCTACATGCTGTCCCCAATCGTCAAACACGACTCCCCAGGGATTGGTGCTATGGTAAGTCCCAAAACTGGTCAAGCGTTGAGTGCCTGGCTCGTAGCGGAACCAGCCGCTGTTTTGTTGTCGAACCGGACCGTAAGCCGTTTCGACTTGGCTGTGATGGAAGATCGATTCACGAAAGATCAAGTCGCCATCGGGTGACCAAATGAAGTCATGCAAGGAGTGGTGCGAATCCTCGGTTCCAAACCCCGTCAGCAATTGCCGTCGCAAGTCGGCTTTGCCGTCGCCATTGGTGTCTTTCAAAAATGTCAGATGCGGTTCGTCGGAGATGTAGACACCACCGTCTCCGAATTCGAAGGACAGTGGGATGTGCAGGTTGTCGGCGAAAACGGATGACTTATCTGCTTTCCCATCGCCGTCGGTGTCTTCCAAGATCACAAGCTTGTCATCTGGTTCATTGCCCGGGTACACGTGGGGGTAAGTCGTGCTGCAGCTGATCCAAAGCCGCCCGCGATTGTCCCAACGCATTTGAATCGGAGCGGCGATGTCGGGAAATTCTTCTTCGCCAGCAAAAAGCGAGACTTCAAAACGAGGGTCAACCTTGAACGCTTTCTGTTCTTCCTTTGCTGACATCCAGCGATTCGCACCGCGACTCTGCTTGGTTTCCGGAAGTGGTGGGAGATTGGAGTCGTCGATTTGATCCGAGACTTTGTTGCCGCGAGCGAGATCCCAAATTCGAGCGTCGCGATTGGCCGTCATGATATCGAAGTTGCGCATCGCTGGCAGGAAGTCCAGGTAGCCGTAGGTCTTGCTGCGACCTCCGGTGTAATAGAACGTGTTCAATGGCCGGTAGCGGCGAAAGAATTGCCGGTTCTTGTCGATCACCACTTGGCGAATGTCTTCACGTACTTGGGGCGGTTGCTCGCCGAAGAGTCCTTGGTAAACCAGTTGCCCAAACAGGGCGTAACCAGCGTCGTTCAGATGGACGCCATTGATCGTGAGGTCACTGCCGGGGCTGCTCATCTCACTCAAGCTACTGGCAAACAGGTCGACAAAGCCAACCTCTGTCTGCTTCGCAACTTGCTCGACCGTCTCTGCGTAAAGTTGAATGTGCTTGTTGTTCAAGTCTGCTGCCGGAACGCCTTGGATGTTCTCGTTTGCGATTGGCGAGAGCAACACGATGCTTGGTGCGCTTGCGCCGTTGAACGCAAGAGACTTGAGCTTGACGATGCGTTCTTGAAGCCCCGATCGAAAGTGTTCAAGTCCATCAGGCCCCTGGAAGGATTCATTGAATCCAAAGGTTGCAATGATCAGATCAGTCTTCTCGTGGTGCAGGTGCTGCTCGACATCGGCAAAGTTGTCCGGGCGAGGCTGCAGGTCCACCGTGTCAGCAGGCCAGCCCAGATGTCGGATGACCAGTTCGTGCTGCGGATACTTTTGGTGCAGGAGTGTTTCGAGATAGCCGAAATTTTGCGATCGCTCTAGGAGCATGTTGCCGATCATGGCGATCCGCATTTGCGGCTTCAGTTCCAATGGCAGTTCGGTTGCGACCGGTGCGGTGGATTGAGCCCGCGGTGCGGTCGCAGCGTAAATGCCGTACTGCTGCAAAGCCGGATCTTGAGGCGGATCAGGTTTGTTCGTCGTCGCGTTTCTGGCGTCCCTCGTGTTGGTGCTCTGTGACCAACTAGGAGTCGCAACGAGGAGAAAAAGACAGCAGATGCAAACGGGAAATCGAAAGAGGTTCATGTCTCGTGCGTTTCAGGGGCCAGGGAGCGAAGCGAGGGAACCATAATGTAGCTATGCTCGCCTACGCATGCACGCTGAAACGCCGATTGCAGCTCATCTGCTCACTGGTAAATTTCCCGGCCGAGCAAATGCGGCATTGCGGCGACTTCCGGGACCGCCGGTTCCGTCTTTTCCTGAGAGACACGTCGGCTCTTCCGCCTAAGCCTGGCGTGTCGTGATCACGTCTCGGACGAGTTCCGCGAGCGTACCAACGTGCATTTTTTCAAAGACGTCATGGCGGCGACTCTCAACTGTCCGGACACTGACCGCTAATCGTTTGGCAATCACTTTGTTTGCCAAACCGAGGATCATCAACTCCATGACCTTGGTTTCTTTTTCCGAGAGCGTTGCCATCTGCTCGTTGACTCGTCGTTGCAAGAGCATTCGCTCACGCTGTTCGGCGTTACGGCTGAGTGCTTCAGCGATCGCCTGACGAAGGTCTTCGCCAACCAACGGGACCTCAAGCAGCGTAACGGCGCCGCGCCTCATCGCCTGAACAACGGCCGGAGTCGCGGGGTGGGCCGCCGTCACGATTACCGGCAATGGAATGGAATGTTCGCTGGTCGCCTCGAAAACTTCCAATCCCTGCGGGCCCGGGAGCAGACTCGTGACAATGCAGCCGCAATCCCTGCCTTCGCACTCGTGTAGAAACTCGGACGTGGATGAAAACCGCTCTGATCGATAACCCATGGACTGACTGAGATTGGAGATTACCTCCCACTCTTGTGCGTCCTCTTGAATCACATAAACAGTTGCCCCGCAGTCCATCGTTCATCCTTCAGTTGGTGTGTTTGTGGGAAGTTCGATCGTTTGAACATGGCTGTTCTTGCCCTTCGCCATGTTCAATGAGGTGATTGTATAGGGAAGGGAACCAACATACATACATTTATTGGTTTTTCTTTGGAGGGGTGGTTGCCCGCTGGATGTCTGCGATGGGTTCCATTCGAATTGTTCGTTTGGGTGCTAAACCCCGTCACCAAACCGGCTAAAATGAACGGTTCAGACCCAGACATCATGTCTCGCCACTTTTCTTCTCATCCTGTCGGTCTCTCTGATGCCTTTTCGAAGACGCAATCCACTTTTTTCGAAGTCTGCCGCAAACTTGCGAAGAAAATTGTTCGCAGAGCAACTGGAAGATCGCCGACTTTTGGCCGTTTCTTTCGAGTTCAATTACTTGGGTGGAAGCTCGGTCGGATTCAACGATCCAACCGAGGGAAGTACGTTTCGCGGCGCTTTAGAATCCGCAGCGACACGATTGGGAGGCTGGCTATTACACGATGCTACGATCCAATTGGATGTCGTATCGGAACCATTCGATGGGACTGGTGTTGCCAAAGCCAGCTCCGAGCCAGCTCCGTCGCTTCCCAACGGCGGTTTTCGGCATGACGTGATTCCCGCCAAAGTACTGGGGCAAGGTGATCTCAATGGCGCTGAACCTGATGGACGGGTGGAGGTGTTCTTCTTTGGTCCGTCCGACGTGTTCACCTATGAGACCGATCCGGCGGAGGTGAATGCTGATGATGAAATCGATTTTCAAGCCGTGATCATTCATGAGTTAGTACATACCCTCGGGTTCACAAGCGCGACCAATGCGAATGGAAGTGACGACGGCGGCCAAGGGATCTCAACTCCGGGTACTTGGTCCGTCTATGATCAGTTTCTATCGGACGTCGATGGCAACCGCTTGATCGATGCTGATCCAGATTCTCCAACTGCCTTTCAAATAGATAATTCCCCTACGGGTTGGCCCTTAGTTAGCGTGGGTGGTCCCGGACCTGCCGGTGGACTCTTCTTTGACGGTCCGATTGCGACTGCAGTTTATGGAGGTCGAGTTCCTCTGTTTTCGCCATCCACTTTTCAATTGGAGTCGAGCGTATCGCATCTTGATAGCGAGGGTTTCCCCGGGGACTCCGTCTTCTCTCCGCTGACACACTTGATGTCGCATGCGATCGTGGACAACAACGTCCCGCAAGATTTGACGTTGGTTGAAAAGGCGATTTTGGCTGACATCGGGATCATGGTTCGCGAAAACGTACCGCCTCAGGTCTCTGCTCCACCGAACCTTGTCTTGGAAGGAAACTCCGAGGGTGGTTTCCTGGGGTTGAATCAAGCCTTCGCAGACTACCTCGACTCGGCAGTCGCCACGGACTTGCTGGACACAAATCCGACGCTTGCGAACAACCGACCGCCGTTCCTGCAACTTGGCCAGAACGTGATCACATTCACGGCAACGGATGCGTCTGGCAACAGCCAATCGGATACGTCTGTGGTTTCTGTTTTCGATACAACGCCACCAGAAATATCAGTGTCTCCATTGTCGGTCAGCTTCGAGGCGACAGGGGTTACTGGCGTCACGGATGTCACACTGCCATTCCAGATCACTGCGTCGGACATTGTTGACCCGAATCCGGTCGTCAGTTTCGACTCTGGCAACGATTTCGTTTTGGGGACAACGACCGCAACTTACACCGCTCGCGATTTTCGCAACAACGAAGCCAGTTTCGATGTCGAAATCATGGTGGTTGATACGACGGCTCCCGAGTTCACACTTCCAGCGAGTATTTCCATCGACACAAACCTCGCGGGGAGTGCCGATTTGAATAGTGCAATGTTGATTGACCTGCTGAGCAATGCCGCCAGCGATATTGCCGACGACTCGCTCACTTTCACCGCGGATGTGCAATCGTTTTCGCCCGGGACCAATATGGTCACTTTTACCGCGACCGATGACAGCGGCAACTTCACCAACGCCACCACCATGTTGACCGTGGTCGACGTCAGCATCGTCGTCACGACCTTGGACGATGAGTTGGATACCGATCCGCAGAATGATCCGGACGACATCAGTTTGCGAGAGGCACTCAGCATTGCAAATGCTCAGGCCGGTGTAGACACGGTTCGGTTTCAAGAGGGCTTGAGCGGCGATGTTCTGCTGGATTCAGCGCTCGGGCAACTGCTAATCACCGAAAGCGTCAACTTGGTCGGCCTGGGACGTGATCTCACGACCATCAGCGGACAAATGAATCATCGTGTGTTGGAAATCTCTGACGCAGCAATGGATGTCCTGATCGACGGTGTTACGATTGCCAACGGCCGAACGACAGCCGACACCGAGGGTGGCGCTGGCGTGCGTTTGAGTTCGACGGGAACACTGACGGTGGCCAATAGTGCGATCACTGGAAACCAATCGAGTGGGCTTGGCGGCATTGGCGCCGGATTGGGGGCACTCACCGGCTCCTTCGTGATCCTAGATAGTTTGATCACAGACAATGTCGCGTCAGGTGACTTTTCATCCGGTGCTGGTGTTTGGTCCGCCGGTGAAAAGATCACGATTGAACGCAGTATTCTATCTGGAAACCGAGTCACAGGAGGAAGCGCGTCGGGAGCCGCCGTTTACTCGCTTGGTGCGGAGGTGAACATCTCGGGCAGCACGCTTTCTGGCAATGTGACGGAAGGCTCCGGAGGCGGTGGCGGTGCTGCGGCCGTTTTGAACGCTCCGTTGACGATTCGCGATAGTACGTTCAGTGGCAACTCAACGGAAGGTTCCGGATCGCACGGCGGCGCGATACGTGCCGTGCAAGCTCCCTTGAAAGTCAGCAATAGCACGGTATCCGGAAACGATACCTCTGCGACGAATGCACGCGGTGGAGGAATTTACGCAAGACGCAGTGATGTGGAGATTCACAACAGCACGGTCACTGGGAACTCGTCCTTGAATGTTGGTGGTGGCATTGCAATACCCGACAACCCATCGCTGAACCTGATCATTCAGAACTCCATCATTGCTGCAAACACCGATGATGGAACGGCACCCGATTTCTTGGGCATCGGTGCACTCGAGAACGGCGCATCGGTTCGTCACAGTTTGATTGGTGACAACGCGGGCACGACTTTGGCTGAGTCTCAAATGGCGGATCCAGTGACGGGAAATTTCGTTGGCGACTCCGTCTCGGGCGCAGGCGCGATCGATCCCTTACTTGCGGCACTGGCTGACAACGGGGGTTCCACCCAGACACAGCTACCGATGGAGGGGAGCTTGGCGATCAACGGCGGAGATCCAGCGTTTGATCCAACCAGCTTCGATCCCGCCTTGTTCACCGATCAACGCGGGGCAGGCTTTCCACGACTGAGTGGCCGTCAGGTCGACATCGGTGCGATTGAGGTGACTGGCGATTACTCGATCACTTGGCAGACACCCGCGGCAATTCCGTTCGGAACGCCACTCGATGACACGCAGTTGAACGCGGAGTCGAGCATCCCTGGTACGTTTGTCTACGATCCGATCGTGGGTACCGTCTTGAACGCGGGTGAGAATCAAATGCTGACCGCGACGTTCACGCCCGATGATACTCTCACGTTTGATCCGACGACCGTGACCGTGTTCATCACGGTCACCCAGGTGGAATCGATCCTCACCTGGGCGAATCCCGAGCCAATTCTGTTTGGAACGGAATTGGATGCGACTCAGTTGAACGCGACCGCAAGTGTGCCCGGCACCTTTGCATACACGCCTGATTTTGGCAGTGTGATCGATGTCGGAACGAACCAACCGTTGTCTGTCACATTCACTCCGACAGACAACACGAATTTCAGTGGTGCTACCGCAACCGTGTTCATCGATGTGAATCAGGCCACGCCTGTGCTGTCCTGGGAAAACCCTGAAGACGTCGTGTTCGGAACCCCGCTTGGCTCGTCTCAATTGGACGCCACCGCTTCGGTGCCTGGGACATTTTCGTATGTGCCACCTGCCGGCGTCCTGTTGAGTGCCGGTGTGAACCAAACGTTGAATGTGACTTTCACACCCGACTCCGCGAACTTTGAGAGTGTCTTTACAACCGTCACGATCAATGTGGAGCGAGCGGATCCTGTGATCACTTGGGCAGAGCCAAGCGACATTCTGTTCGGAACCGAACTGAGTGAGGCCCAGTTGAACGCGGATGCGGACGTGTCCGGAGTGTTTACGTACGATCCGGTGGCGGGCACGGTCTTGCAAGTTGGCGACGACCAAACGTTGACGGCGACGTTCACACCGAGCAATCTGAATAACTTCAATTCGGGTTCTGCAACGGTCACCATCAACGTTGTCAGTTCCCAAGATTTTGGCGACGCTCCCTTGGGGTTCCCTGTGACATTGGCGGAAGACGGCGCGCGTCACACTCCGTCTTCGCTGCTGTTGGGCGAACTGGTGGACACCGACGACGATGGAGTCCCGTCGGCCGCGGCGGACAGTGACGGCGCTGACGATGACGGAGTTGCCCCACTGACCGACATGGTTGCTGCCTCGGATGCGGAAACCGCAGCCAGCTTAACCGTGCTAGCGTCCGAGCCTGGCAAGTTGGACGGATGGATTGACTTCAATCAAGACGGTGATTGGGAGGACGCGGGCGAACAGGTGTTTGTGTCGGTCGATGTCACCGCGGGCTCCAATCCGCTGCGCTATGTGATTCCTGCCGGGGCGTCTGCCGGCGAAACATTCGCGCGGTTCCGAATCAGTGCCGATGGTGGTCTTGGAGTCTCCGGTTCCGTGTCTGGTGGCGAAGTCGAAGACTATGCGTTGACCGTGCTTGACGGCGGATCATCGCCAA
>JBGCGI010000231.1:0-31997 GCA_045110715.1 Rubripirellula sp. | reverse complement strand
TGACGGCCAGCGTTGCCGTCGCGTCAGCGACTGCAAACCGCGCTCGCCAAGAAAGCCTACAATTGTCCCAATTGTTTTTGCTCGCCCAGCGAGCCGGCCGCAGAAACAATTGGGACAATTGTTCTACAATGATTCAGTCGGGACTGTGGGACTCGTTGCACTTTGCCTTCTCGGTTGATGACGGCCAGCGTTACCTTCGCGTCAGCGACTGCAAACCGCGCTCGCCAAGAAAGCCTACAATTGTCCCAATTGTTTTTGCTCGCCCAGCGAGCCGACCGCGGAAACAATTGGGACAATTGTTCTACAATGTTTCAGTCGCCGTACTGATCCAGGAGCGACTGTGGGACTCGTTGCACTCTGCCTTCTCGGTTGATCACGGCCAGCGTTACAGTCGCGTCAACCAGTTTCTCGTTTCCGCGATCAATCGTGTACTGGTGGATGATCTTTCCAACGGTGACCCGATCGATTCGGGTTGTGATCTGAATCAGATCGTCGTACTTGGCGGGCTTTCGATACTGGCAATCAACGCGAGCGACGACGACCAGCTGGCCGGCTTCTTCCATCTCGCGGTAACAGCCACCTGAGGCGCGGAGCAGTTCCGTACGTCCAATCTCAAAATAGCGGAGGTAGTTGGAGTGATGGACAAATCCCATCGGGTCCACCTCGTCGTAGCGGACTCGCAATTCCGTCGTGTGTTCACGCATCGCGTTGCTCCTTGCTAAAGCAGTTCCGCTGCCTCGGCGCACATCGTTTTGGCTTCCGATTCCGATTCCGCTTCCGCAATCAAGCGTACGATTGGCTCGGTATTGCTGCCGCGAACGAGCAGCCATTTGTCGTCCCAAGCCAGTCGAAGTCCGTCGCCGGTCTGAGCCTTCGCGTCTGGATGCTTTGCCGTCAATGCGTCAAACAGGGCGGGCAACTTGTCGGCCGACACGGTGGCTTTCGTCTTGTGAATGTGAAGTTGGGGCAGTTCATCGCACAGCGCAGCGACCGACTTGCCTGAGCTCGTCATCAGGTCCAATATTTGCGCCATGCCGACAAAGCTGTCACGGACGTAGCCCACGCGTGGGTCGATGGGGCCACCATTGCCTTCTCCGCCGTAGGTCGCTTCGTTGGCGATCATCATGTCGGCCACGTTGGCTTCGCCGACCGCACTTCGATGCGAGTCAACGCCGGCCTGCTTGGCCAACCGTTCGCTCATCCCGCTGGTCGCACCGTTGATCACGATTGGTCCCCGCGTCGCCTCGGAATCCATTGCCCGTTGAACGCAAAGGGCAAGTGTGTACTCTTCGCCGACGTAGCGGCCATCTCCATCGACCAACGCCAAGCGGTCTGCATCGGGATCCTGGCAGAATCCGACCACGCAGTTTTCCTGACGGACGCGGTCCGCGATTCCGGTCAGATTCTCGGCCGTTGGTTCGGGAACGTGCGCGAAGTTGCCATCGGGCGTGTCACCAACCGCGATCACTTCGCATCCGAGAGCTTCCAGCAGTCGCGTTCCCAGCAAGCTGCCGGCGCCGTGGTTGCTGTCGATCAAAACGCGATACTTGGCTGCCCGAATCGCATCCACGTCGACCGTCGCCAGTACTTTTTCCAGGTGCGGCGCGTGGGGGTCCGCCTCTTCGCTGACCGATCCGATTTGGTCGAATGGGACCCAAGTGGCTTCGCCCTCAAAATAGGCGTCTCGGATCGCGGCGCCGGTCACGGCGTCTAGGACTCGCCCGGAGGTGCCAAACAGCTTGATCCCGTTGTAGGGTGGTGGGTTGTGGCTGGCAGAGATTTGGACGGCACCAGCCGCGCCTCGCTCTCGGACCAGGACCCCAACGGTCGGTGTGGAGGCGACATCGACATCGATGCAGTCTCGGCCGCAGGCGGATAGGCTGGCGATGATCGCCTTGCTCAACATGGGGCCGCTACTGCGTCCATCACGGCCAACGATGATCGGGCCCGGTGGCAGCTTGGCGGAGAAGGCGGCAACGAATCGCATGGCCACCTCCGGCGTCAAAGTGTCTCCAACAATCCCGCGTAGTCCGCTGACGCTAATGATCAATCCGCTCATCGATTTCCAATCAATTCTTAACCGTACTGCCGCACGACGTTTGCAGTAGTGAAAGTGCTGCTGTGCAGATAGAATCCTACTCACATCCATCCAAAGGTGACAGATCAGACACTCCACCGCCCGCCCCTTTCCCGTTTGAAGCGTTATGAACCCAGCCGTCCAAGAGTCTTTGTCCGCCGTCGAATCCGCTGTCGTCGCTGGTAATCTCAGTAGTACTGCCGGAGAGAATATCCGGGCTTGGTTGACCGAGGACCGTTATGCCTTGTATCGCGACGATCTGGCTCAGCATATCGGCGATCAGAATTGGCAGAAGTTGGACGACGTGTTTTGGACCGTCATTCCATTCGGAACCGGTGGCAGGCGAGGCCGTATGTTTCCGATCGGTTCCAATGCGATCAACGATCGTACAATTGGCGAAAGCGCTCAGGGGCTAGCCGACTACGTGGTCGAATTCAGCGGCGGCAAGAAGGACTTGTCGTGCGCGATCGCCTACGATACGCGTCACAAGTCTCGGCACTTCACCGAACTCTGTGCCGGAGTCATGGTCGCCGCCGGGTTCAAAGTCTATCTGCTGGACGACTATCGCGCGACGCCGCAACTCTCCTTCGCGGTTCGGTACAAAGAATGTGATTGCGGCATCATGGTCACCGCCAGTCACAATCCTCCCAGTGACAACGCGGTCAAAGTCTACTGGAGCTCTGGTGCACAGATCTTGCCGCCTCACGACAAAGCGATCATCGATCGAGTGATGAGCTGCCAAGAAATCCGCGTGACTCCGTTTGCCGAAGCGGTCGCCAACGGACAAGTCGAGGTGATCACCGAAGAGATCGATCAGAAGTACAAAGAAGCGGCTGCAGCTTGCTCGTTTGAAGGTCCGCGTGACGTCAAAGTCCTGTACTCGCCCTTGCACGGCGTCGGCGCTGCAGCCGTGCTTCCGCTGCTTGCCGAAGCTGGATTCGAAGACGTTGAACTTTACGGACCTCACAGCGAGCCCAGTGGCGACTTCCCGAATGTGCCAGGGCACGTTTCCAATCCTGAAAACACCGCGGTTTTCGATGCGCCGATTCAACACGCTCAATCGATCGGTGCGAACCTAGCCTTGGCGACCGATCCCGATTGCGACCGGATCGGTTGCGCCGCACCGATGACGACCGACCCCAGTGGGCCTTGGCGAACGTTCAATGGGAACGAGATCGGCGCGATCATGGGTCAGTACATCCTGAGCAAGCGACAGGAGGCAGGAACACTTTCGCCGAGTCATTACATCATCAAGACGTTGGTCACGACGGAACTCTCTCGCCACATCGCAGAGAGTTTTGGCGTTCGTTGTGTCGGTGATTTGTTGGTCGGCTTCAAGCACATCGCGCACGTGATCGACCGCGAAGGCCCCGACGAATTTGTCTACGGAACAGAGGAGTCGCACGGATACCTCGTTGGACAATACTGCCGCGACAAGGACGGTGCCGTGGCTTGCATGTTGATGTGTGAACTGGCTGCCGAGTTGAAGGCCAAAGGGATTTCCATGCACGAGTACCTTTGCGATTTGCACCGAAAATTCGGTTATCACCGGGAACAACTGATCAATCTGTTCATGGAAGGCAGCGAGGGCATGGCTGCGATGAAGCGGCTGATGCAAGCCTTCCGCACGTCGCCGCCAGAATCGTTGGCCGGAATCAAGATTGCAGGTGTCAGAGACTACGCTGCAGGGACCAACCTGTGCACCGAGTCGGGAACCAGCAAGCCGCTGGAGGGCCCGACCGGCGACTTGATCATTCTGGATCTGGCCGAAGAAGGGAACTACGTCGCGGTTCGCCCCAGTGGAACAGAACCGAAGATCAAGTTGTATGTCTTCACTCGTTTGGCGCCAGAGCAGTCCGCCGACTTGGACGCGGCCGCTAAGACGCTCACGGATCGAGTCGAATCACTCGAAGCCGATGTCCGAGAGTACGCCGCAGCGAACAGCTAGGAAGCAGCAATCCTGCTGAATTCAACGCTTGCCAAGACACAAGCACGCAGCGCTACCGGCAAGTTAGCCGTGCGAAGTTGCCTTCCAAAAGGTTCACGAGGCAACACTTCGCATTGGTCGAAGCTCGAGTTGAGTCGAAATCATGGATCAGGAATTGATCGAATCAAATTACGCGAATACCGATTTTGACATTCGTTCGCCCAAAGCCTTTGGTGTTCTGAATGCCGAACTCTCCTCCGCCTGCTGTGTTCTGCACTATTCGAAAGCAGAAGATGGAACATGGTGGGCGAGTTACGAGGCAAACCGATTGAACGATTCGGCGACCAATGACATCCTGGCCTTCATCGATGTGGTCCGCTCGCTAAGTGATGCCGCGAAGCTGGAATTCTCAAACTGCACGACCCGCGATTTTAATGTTGGAATCCATTGTTGGGACACTTGGGCGTACAACCTGATGCTACCCCAAAGAGTGGTAGCGGCAGTCGCCGACGTAGGCTGTTCCGTGTCCTTCACGCTCTACCCGATGCGAGAACCTGATGGGAGTCCCAAGATCGACGAGGAAGAATGAAGTGCAGTTGCCGCGACTGTGATTTCCTTCACAGAGTTGCAGTTCCCAACTGCGCGAACAACGAATCCTTCAGACTTGCTTCCAAGTTCGAGCTTGCATCCTCCGCCTCACCCTGAACCGCGAAACGTTGGATCGCATTGATCACACGCAGAGCATCAAGGGAAGTGAGTGCGTTGCTTTGGTCGACGTCATAAAAGCGAAAGACTTGTTGGTCGACGGTTGCCGCATCAATGAAGGTTCCGTCAGGATTTTGAAAACGCCCACGGCTAAGCTCATTGATGATTTGCAATGCGTCAGCAGCAGTAACGGAACCATTTCCGTCCACATCCGCGGGCTCGATCGGATTGCTCCAGTCGCTGGGCCCGATCACAAATAGCGATACGTCACCTTGGGTGATCCGCCGGCCAAATTGCTCCGCCTGAACGGCCACACCATCGAATTGCCAACCGGGATCGAAAACAATCTCGTCACCAAGGTTCGACGTGATTGTGAAATCATTGCTCTGGCTGTTCAGCAACGTATCAAAATCCAATAGCAGGCGATTGTCTCCGCTGCCGCGGATATCGAACGCAGTCACGAACGCTAGCTCGCCTTGGGATAGGGCCTGCAAGTCAACTGTCTCGCCCGCTCCTGGGACTGTGAACGTTGCCGTGATATCAGAAACGGTAAAGTCCAGGCCGGCCCGCGTTGACACTCCGTCCAAGTTGGTACGATTGCCGCCAACCGTCTGGATCTGTGAAAGGACGCGCAAGGAATCGTCTACAGTCGATACAACGACGAGGTCGACCGTTCCGTTTCTGTCCAAGTCGCTGGGGGCAAACGCAAGCTGATCAGCGACACTGAACTGGCTCACACCAAAATTCTCTGCTGGCTCAAATGCGAATTCACCTCGGCTCAACAGGTTTCGCAATATCGATACGTTTTGCGACAGCAGATTTGCAGCCAATACATCCACGTCTCCATCGCCTTCGATGTCCGCGGTTCGAATCTGTATTGGCCCCAACCCAACCGGCAGGTTGTTTTCCAACGCCGTGAATTCGCCAGTTGGGCTTCCCGACAATACGGTCACACTGTTCGACTGGATACTCGCGACTGCGATGTCATCGGTAGCGTCGCCATTGAGTCTGGCCGATGTAATCGAAATGGGGCCATCACCGGCCGGGTAAGTTACAGCGTCTTCAAAGCCAGTGGTCAAGTTCAGAATCACGCCGACGTTCCCTGGATCCAACGGAGAAACTCCGTTGTTGGCAATTGCGATGTCCGGCCGCCCATCGTCATCAAACTGCCCGACCGTGATCGCGACTGGGCTTTGCCCACCCGACGGAATTTCAGCGCCCAGTGAAAAGCCACCCGCACCATCGTTGATCAGAACCGAAACGTTATTGTCTTGCTCGTTGACAACAGCAAAGTCTTCCAACCCGTCGCGATTGAAATCGCCCGTCGCGACATCCAACGGAGTGTCTCCGACAGGAAGAGTAACTTTGCTGCCGAATTCACTGCCGTTGAAGTCCAGCAACACGGTGACGTTCGAGGTGAAGCTGTTGACCACAACAGCATCCAACTCAGCGTTGCCATTGAAATCGGCTAGCTCGAGCGCGATCGGGCCATTTGTGTTGTTGCCCAAAGGGATATTGATGGTGGTGTCGTCGAACCGGCCCGGGCTTGTTGCCAAACGAACACCGATCGCATTGGCATCAAACAGCGGAAAGGCGACATCGATGAGAGTGTCGCCGTTCAGGTCCGCAATTTCTGCGTCTTGGGGATTCGCAAAAGGGACGCCATTCTCACGAATCGGATAGCTTTCCGAGGTAAACTGGCTTCCAACCGGTTCCAGTTGAATTTGGTCCGGAGTTAGTAATGTACGCACGACAAAACTCTGTGAGCCAAGATCGTCGAAGAAGTACAACCCTGTTTCGTCAACATCGGGCGTCGAAGGATCGTCAGCAAGCGTCAGTGTTTGTCGCTCGTTGAACTGCCGCACGCCATCGTCCCCATCGCCAATGACTTCCAAGAACACCGTGACTCCTGCGACTCCGCCAGTTGAACCGTCTGAGTTGTGTTGACTGACGCGCCCTTCGATCCGTCCACTATCCGAGACGCCTGAGGATTGATCAGGGCGAAATCCAAAATCTTGGCTGGCAAGGTTGGTTCCCGCTGGCAGGCGAACGGTCAAACCAGCGGTCTCGCTGGGAAAGGTCTGCAAGAATCCATCAACGGGGTCGACAAGAATCTCGTACAGCGTCTCAGATGGAACATCCTCAAACACATACTGCCCAGAAGAGTCTGTCAAAGCAAAAGGTTCTGACTCGTTACGCTGCCGGTTTCCATCCAAATCTAGAAAGACAGTGAGATCCGCCAACCCCGTTTCGATTGAGTCGCGAAACTCGTTTCCATTTGCATCCAAGAATAGAGTCCCGCTGATCGATCCTGGATTCGGCGTCAGTCCGATGTTGGCAATGTCAAAGTCTTGCCCTGGGAAAATCGTTATCGCTCGCTGCTGCTGAACGGGAATCGACGGATTGGAAACCTGAAAGACATCCCGAACCAGGTTGATGTCATTCTCAATCAAGTTGGACGCAAACGATGCAAACGCAATTTGTGCACCGTTGCCAGAAATGATGCCGCTGTTTGACGTTCCTTGAGCCTCTTCACCATTGTCATTCTTCGTGACCAGCTGATTCGTACCGGTTTGCCGATCGAATAGGAATCCATGTTGAGCCCCACTCGTACCACCAGGGACGATGTCAGTGCTAAACGAATGGAAGACAACGAAGCGACCGTCGAAACTGATATCGGAAACAAACGAAAACCCGTCCGCCGATTGTCCGGAGAGATCGACATTCAATTGGCGTACATCGCCGCTATCCAAGTCAAATAAATACGAGTTGAAGTCAAAGCCAGACGCGTTGCTTGCAGGAATCACGTTCGATGCGGGAGTTGAAAACGCAATGTAACGCCCGTCTCCACTGATTGCGATGGAGTCGATTGAATCATTCAACGCTTCCCCTGTCGATGTGGGACGAATCAAAATGTTTGCTCCAGTTGCTCGCTCAAGCCGGATGAAAACCTCGTTTGTTCCTTGACCCGTCAAATTATCTGCAGAGGACGTTAGGAACAGAAACCTTCCGTCGTCCGAAATGCTCCCAGACGAACCGGAGTTTCCTTGTTGCCCGTCAACCGTTACAGAACCGATGGTCAACTGTTCCGTCACGGTGTCGAACAGGAACAAATCCTGTGCGTTGTTAGAGTCGGTGGGAACGAGGTTGCCTGCAAAGGAATTGAACGCGACCAATCGACCATCGGCAGTGATTGACGGATCGAAGCCGCTAGACGAAGAGAAGTCAAAGCCAACCGAAAGCAGGCGTGTGGTGCGATCGAATCGGTCATGCAAATAGATGTTGCTAACTTCACCAGGGTTTCCACCAGGAACTAGATTTGGCGCGGTGCTTTCATAAACGACGTACCTTCCATCACCACTGATTGCAGATCCTGAGATGCGACCCAAGAGCCGACTGCCACCAACGTTCTCGGTGATGAACTCAATCGTTTCGAGTTGATTGTCGTAGACAAATAGGTCGGTCTGCGAAAAGGGCGAGCCACCGGCATCTTGGCCTACACTGTGAATCAATGTGAAGCGACCATCGGTTGATGCGTCCGTGGGAAAGACGGATCGATCCGGCTGTTCTTCTGTCAACGAAATCACGATTCGACGAAGTCCACGCTCGGAAACGGAGAATCCTGCTGGCGCGGCTATTCCGAGTTGGTATTCATCTGGTGGAAGGTCTTTGAAATCGAAACTGCCTTGGTCGACAAGACTATCAGAGGTGAGCTGAAGCAGTTCGTCGGGATCAGCCAAACCGTTTGCGTTCTGGTCAATGAATACTTCAATGCCTTCCAATCCGGGCTCTCCAAGGTCTTGCCGTGCGTCACCGTCGAGATCGAGATAGACCGTCCCGCTGATGGACCCCAAAGAAGCCTCGAAAGCCCCGACGTCTGGAATCGCTTCGCCAATGCCATCCCCATTGGCAGGACGCGCAACGCCACGCTGATCAACCAGCGGAAATTGTGCTGGATCACCGGCATCACGAGCGGGACTGCCCGGCAGCAGAGCGTGCGTTAGTGTGGGACCGCCATTGTCAGCCAGGGGGCCCAGCGTGGCAGCGAGCGTTGGATCAAGAAGAGTGGGAAGCACCCCGGTCGACTCGATCAGATTGGACTCAAGGACCCAATCATCGAAGTTGCCTACATCCGCAGTGACTCCTCCGCTCCACTTGTTGCCTACAAACAAAGAGTTTCGGATCGAACCGCTGCCAGTCAATGTCGTGCTTCCGCGATTGTCAATTGCGGAAACGTTTAACAGATCCTGAGACGTTGCTGGACTGACAGGAACGAGCGAGTCGGTCAGATTGGTTAGTACTCCAGTCAATCGATTTAGCTCAAAGATCGTATCGTTGCCGTTATCGAATTGAGGTCGTGAGTGAAAAACCAGGCGGCTTCCATCGGCGGAAAGTACAGGATCACTGTGCTGCCGCTCGTTGCTCGGGTCACTGGGAACTGCGAGGGCTAGTGTGCCTGCGTTTTGATCTGCAACAACCAGTTCTGAGTTGTCCGACGTCTTGCCCGCCAAGTTCGTTGCTTGGGACAAGAACGCGATCACCGAACCGTCTTCGTTGGTCACAGGTTTACTGCTCACGTTGTTTCCAGCTTGACCAGAACCAGTAGCGCTGACCAAGTGAAACTGATTTGTCGTTCGATCCCATCGATAAATTTGCGAGGCTCCGTTCGGACTTCCGTCCAAATTGGTAGCGAACGACTGGAAAACCACCACGTTTCCGTCCGCGCTGATCTGAGGCGCAAAGCTGGCACCGTTAGCAATTCCACCGTTTGGAGGAGTCACACGCGTGAGCTGTTGTGTTTCCACGTCATACAGAAAAATATTGCTTTGGAAATCTTCGTCACGCCCCAGCAAAGTTGCGCTCGTGCTAAAGACAAAATCGCCATCCCGGCTGATCGAGATCTCTGAGGAGCCCAGGTCTGCGTTGGTAATCTTGGTACTGGTTTGGCTGACGCGGTCATGCAAGAAAATATTTCGAGCAAATGGCTCCTGACTTACTGGTTCTGCGTTTGTCGCTAAGGAAACGAACGCGACGTACCGTCCATTTCCGCTGATCACGGGGGACTCACTGTGAAAATTCCCTGGTTCGCCATTCGCATTGATAGGGATTCGCTCAATGTTGCCCGTGTCCCGTTGGAGCAGAAAGACATCGTCTGAGTCATTGGTGTCGCCATCCACCAAGTTGGAAGCGGACGCCTGGAATACGATCAGGTTGCCGTCATCACTAATGGACGATCTCTGTAAAGACGAAGGGAAGTTCTGCTCAACGCCCGCGCTGGACTCGGTCACGCGTTGAACCGATCCATCGACACGGTCCAACAAAAACAGATCCGATGCCCCATTTGTGTCGTAGGGAACAATCAACGAAGCCTGCGATGTGAAGGTGACAAATCTTCCGTCCCTGCTGACGTCGCCGGTAGAAAAATCATTGAAGGCGAATCCAAAGACTGGCTGGATTGTGGATAAATCGTCAAATCGAATTGCCCCACCAAGATTGTCGTTTGGATTGAGTGAGTCCTCGGGATCTGTTGGATGCTGGACGAATGCCACCGTGTTGGACGAAAGTGTGGTGTTCGTTAACTCGACGGGCCCACTGCGAAGCCCCAAGATTCCTGCACCGCCAGGATGATTCCCGGTTGGATCAATTTGGGTCGCGTTGTTATGCGCGAAATTTCTGGCGATGGTCGACTGCTCGATCGTGACCTCAGCAGCGTTGCAAAGAAAAACACCTGCACCACCTAAAGCGGTGTTATCAAGAATGCTGCTGGCCGTGATGGTTGCTCGTTCACCCCAAATCGCCAGACCACCACCAAGCGCGTACGGCCCATCAGCCGTCTCATTGCCAAACACTTCGACCAAATTCAGCGAAAGAACGCCAGAGCTCAGAATGCCACCGCCTGCGTGAAGGTCAGGAGCACGTCCTCCGGTGATTCCCAAAGACTGCAAGCTAGCAGTCGCACCAGGCCAGACCTTGAACACGCGATCGAAACCACCGCCATCAATCACCGTGTCCGTTGCCGTATCGCCGATGATCGTCACATTCCCTTTCAGGTCTAAATCGCCGTTTTCGTCATCAGAGAACTGCAGCGACGCGGCATCGCTCCCGCAACCCGATTGGAAATTCGGCGACGAAAAAGAAACGGACTCGCTCGGTTGTCCAGGTATCTCCAACACGTGAGTGCCAGAACCAAGAATGATTGTGCGAGCATCGGTCGCGGCATTGGCTTCCTGCGTTGCGGCGCGTAAAGAACAGGTGCCATCCACTGTCGAGCAAACACCATCACCAATGTTTGCATCCACTGCGTCAAGCAATGTATCGACGTAGTACACAGAAGGATCATCAACCCTGACAAAGAAGGAGCCGATCGTTTGTTCGGGAACGTTCAGTCCGCCCGTTGCCGAAACCTCATTGCCAGCAACCGAAATCTCGTACTCCCCGAAGTCAACGGCGTCCCAAGAACCGCCGGGTGGCGTTAGCCGATAAGTCGCGATCACCTGAGTACCACCCTGGGACACTTGAACGGATCCCGGAACAATCGCAGGAGTAAAAGTTGGTTGTTGGCCACGCTGAAGCGTGATCAGCAAGTCGCCCGTATCGATCGAATCAGTTGCGATTCCATTTCGATCGTTGAACTGAATGACGATGTCTTGCTGCGTCCCACCAGCAGTCGAAATGTCTCTGGCTTCGATCAGCGAGGCGGTTGGCGCGAAGCCAGTAAAGTTGATCGCAGCGTCAGCGTTGATTCGCCCGCGAGCCACTCGTGAACGATCTGCAATTGCCAAGGGGTCTGTTGTCTCAAGGATCGCACGGCGAACTTCACCCGCAGTCGCCCCCGGCAACTCCGCAAAAATCAAAGCCGCCGTGCCGGAAACATGTGCCGTTGCCATGCTCGTTCCGTTTGCACTTTCGAACACGCCGCCAGGTGAAGTGCTGATGACGCCCACACCAGGAGCTGCAACATCAACGGTATCCGACCCGAAATTGGAGAACCTTGCCAAGCGGTCTCGCGAATCGACTGCTGCGACCGCAACGACGTTATCGACGTCGTAGCTTGCTGGATAAAAAGGAGATTGATCATTGTCGATTCCGCGACCCAAAACGTTCCCATTTCCAGCTGCTGCCACAAAGAGAATGTTAGCGTCTTCCGCACTTGTGATCGCAGATTCCAAGACGCTACTGAACCCGCCAGACTGCCCCCAACTATTGTTCAAAACAGGAACGTTAACATCAAACTGAGAACGCATCATCGCTGCGTACATGATTGCTGCAACAGCATCTGCAGTGTTCCCTTGATTGTTCCGGTCCAAGAACTTCAATGCCATGATGCTGGATCGCCAATTCAGTCCCGTGACACCCAACGCGTTGTTGCCCACGGCACCAATCGTGCCCGAAATATGTGTCCCATGTCCGTTAACATCAGACGGATTGTTCGGCGCAAACTCTTCGTCGCCACGTCGGAAATTCCAGCCGAACAGATCGTCGATGAAACCGTTGCCGTCCGTATCACGCCCATCGGACCAGCGGGGATCAATCAAGAGATCGGCAGCATCGATGACGCCATTGCTGTTCAAGTCAGAGACGAAACCACTATTCGGGCCGTTGGCAAAATCCGACTCCGAGGTAACTGCACCACTGCCATCGGCGACGACATTGTTCAGATCATAAAACGAGATCAGCTGATCGCCGTCGATATCTGTCAGCTGAGGACGAATCGCCGACTGAATTTCACCTTGATTGAGCCAGACGTTCAGATAGAGATCCGGATGCGTGGGATCGATGCCCGAGTCAACGACTCCGACGACAACGGATGTACTACCCGTTGAGACGTCCCACGCCTCGGGCGCATCGATGTCCGCATCGAGTGTCCCACCGAACTGGGCAAGATTCTGGAAGCCGACCAAGGAAGCGAATTCGGGATCGTTCGGCAGTTGAGCTCCGTTGACAGTTTCATTCTGCGAATAGTCTGCAACAAGCGAGTTTCCATGGAGGGCAGCGTGAACGCGATCATGAATGGCATTCGCATGGACCAACACAAGCCCCGTTCGCCCCAGTCCTCGCTGAACATGAAAGTCGATCCATTCCGTATCCAAAAACCGATCTACATCGACGACGGACTCGACTTCTACATCGCTGCTAATCCGAACAATCCATTCGCTGTGCTCCGATTGAGGCGAGAACCTAGCCTCGCTGCGAATCGGCCCAATGTACTTTTGCGTTGATTCAACAACGCTACTCACTTCGGCGAACCAATCAGGATGGATTTCTTGACTGCTTACGTCCGAAGCAAGGAGGATTCGATCTTCAAGTTGTTGGATTCGGCGTGGTGAGAATTGGGGCTTTTTGCGATTCATGGTCAATCAAAATGCGAGTCGAAGCTTGCTGCGAACGACATGGATTTTAGATTGAAAAAACTACCAAGGTACGGTGCCAACTGACGTAGAGGTCGCTTTTTTTCACAGAAGGGAAGCTGGCTTTTCATGAGCCCAGCTTGGGCAGTCCTACAGCCATTCAGATGGAATCTCCAAACGATTCCATCAAAGATGTTCAACGCACCGTTGGCGAATTGCCTGACCACGCGATGTCTTCCAGCCAGGATCGTTGGCGCGACACCGCCCATGCACTAGCGAACGATTTCGTGAATCGTTGGCGTCAATCAAGATCCCATAGCGTTCCGCCCATACTGAAATACAAGCACGAATCGCCAGCAAGCGGAACCACCTAGTTCTTGGTCAGATCCCAGGCGTCGAGCCAGGTGGTTTTCTTGGCTTTCATTTGAAAGTCGGCTTCCAAGCGATCAGCCATGTCGGGTAGGTGACCCGCTCCGTAGAAAACAGCAATCTTCTTCTTGCCCGCGGCCAACTCTTCCTTCATGACGGCGAATGCTTTCGCATTGCGGCCCTTGATCAGAGTATTCTCGCCGTTCTCATCGTCCATCCCTGCGGTGACGACTTCGACGTCAACGAGTTGCCGCGCCATCGCTTGCTTCATCTTCTTGGAGCGGTCCGAGCTGAACATCGCAAGCAACATGCCTGCATCGCCACCTTGGGATGCAGACGACGCAAGTCCGGCACCCATCATCCGAGCGACCATTTTCCAAACGCTGTCGCCGCGACGCTCCAGGTCTTCGACGAACTCTTCCGGGCTCATGTCGGCATGGCGAAAGTTCTCCGCCAAATAATCAATCAGTTCCAACTGATATTCGAGGTTCAGCATGTCCTTCATGCCCGACTGCATCGAGCTCAGGATCGAACGACGCTTCTCGAGGTCTTCCGGGCGAATTCGAGTGCCGTCAGGAGCGACCAGTTCATAAAGCACCGATTCGTACTTGGAAAGACGTTCATTCAAGTCCTTGTAGTAAGCACCCTGTCCAATGTGGACGACGCCAACCAAGTCGACGATCACGCCGGCGTGTGGTGTGCCCTTCTTGCCTCGGTAGCGAACGATTGCCGTCTGAAGCGCCTTCGGCTTGCCATCGTCGGTCTTGGCAATTTGAAGGTAAAGTTGTTCCTGCTCTTTTGCTTTGGCGGGCTTGTCCGCTTTGGCTTTCACAGGCGGTTCTGCGACGGCGGTTTGAGCCCACAGCTTCTGGGTGGTGACAGAAAACGCAATCGCAATCGACAACAGTAACCAACGCATCTGAAACCTTCTTTCTCGATGAAATCGCCGCCCAGCGTCCGGTACTGGCAGCGTCTGCTTTAAGGATAGGGTCTCGTCGAGAAATCGGCAACTTTGCTACGTCTCTTCCCAGGGCAACTCAGCTCCCCGCGGCCTTGGCGTCTGACGCAGCGGCGCGAGTCATCTGTCGTTCGGTTGCCTCTTTCGCCGGTGAATGACCGGCCGAATCCATCGCGGTATGATGAACGCCAGGAGAATCCGCGTGAACATCGATGAACAACTTGATCATTTGGCACCGCTGCCGGTCGGAGATCCGCCGGGAATTGGCTGCATCGGGGCTGGCTTCATCATGGCGGATTGCCATCTGGTGGCGTATCGGGCAGCCGGGTTGAGTCCGGTTGGGATTGCTTCGCGTCGCATCGAGCAGGCCAAGGAAGTCGCACAGCGTCACTCGATTCCGAAAGTTTTTTCTTCGTACCAGGACCTATTGGCCGATACGAGCATCGAAGTCGTCGACGTTGCTGTCCCGCCGGATTGTCAGCTTGAGGTGATTCGTGACGTGGTTCAGCATTCCCACATTCGCGGCATATTGGCTCAAAAGCCGCTGGCCGGCTCACTTGCCGACGCTGTCCAGATCGTGCAAATGTGTCGGGCTGCGGGGGTCACACTGTGCGTGAATCAAAACATGCGCTATGACCATTCCGTTCGAGCCTGCAAGTCGGCTCTGGATCGCGGCTACTTAGGCGAGCCTGTTTTGGCGACCATCGATATGCGGGCGATCCCGCATTGGATGCCCTGGCAATCGCGGCAGGGATGGATGACGTGTCGAATCATGTCGATCCATCATCTGGACACGATGAGGTATTGGTTTGGCGATCCCTCTCGAGTCTATGCCAGCTTTCGAGAGGACCCCCGGACGGATTTTCCGCATGTCGACGGCATCGGCTTGTACATTTTGGAATATGAGTCGGGATTGCGATGCCAGATCTGCGACGACGTCTGGGCGGGACCAGCCCGAGAAGGCGCTGCCAGTGATCTTGGAATCCATTGGCGGGTGGAGGGTACCACGGGGATGGCACGAGGAGAGATCGGCTGGCCAAGCTATCCTGAACGACAGCCTAGCACGATCGATTTTACAACCGTCGAATCCGCTAAGTGTCATCGTCCGCGCTGGGATCAAGTTTGGTTTCCCGATGCGTTCATCGGACCGATGGCAGAATTGTTGATCGCGTTGGAAACCGAAACAGAGCCTCCGACCAGTGGCGCAGAGAACTTGGGCACGATGGCGTTGGTGGATGCCTGCTACAGGTCGGCCAAGGAGCATCGTGCGATTGAGTTGGACTACTGCTGATCAGCCGGATCGCGAAAGCGGTAACCAACGCCACGGACCGTTTCGATCAAGTCTGCGTGAGAGTCCATTTTTTTTCGTAGCGAGCGAATGTGAACGTCAATCGTTCGCTCCAAGACCAATGTGTCCTCGCCTAGCGCCGCATCGATCAATTCCGATCGACTGAAGACACGACCTGGCTGCCGCGCGAGTGCTTCCAAGAGTTTGAATTCGCTTCGCGTCAACGTGACTGGCTGATCAGCCACCGTGATTCGGTGTCGAATGGGATCGATCACGACGCCCTGGCTGGAGATCATTTGACCAGCGATCGCTTCAACGTCACGCCGAACAAGTGCTTTGACTCGCTCAAGGAGAACTTTGACGCTGAAAGGTTTGGTGACGTAGTCGTCGGCACCCAACGAGAAACCGATCAACTCGTCCGTCTCTTCGGCTTTCGCGGTCAGCATCAAGATGCGGACATTTCGAGTCGCTGGGTCGGCTCGCAAGCGGCGGCAAACTTCCATTCCATCAATCACGGGCAGCATCAGGTCCAGAAGCACGACATGTGGAAGTTTTAGCTGCGCTTGGGTCAGTCCGTCTTGGCCATCACTGGCCGTCAGAACGTCGTAGCCTTCGCGTTGAAGGTTGTATGAAATGACGTCGGCCAGAGACCGGTCGTCCTCAATGATAAGTACAGTTGTTTTAGCCATTGGTCATTTCGAGTTAATTGTTCCTGCATGTCGATGGCGAACAATCTCGCCCTCGACCAGGTAGATCACGTCTTCTGCAATGTTGGTTGCTAAGTCTGCAATCCGTTCCAGATGACGAATGGCTGAAAAACAGTGCAGTGCGGGGACAACGAGTTCGCCGTCTGAACTCATGATTTCCTGCAAACGATCAATCAAGATCACGTTCAATTCGTCGACCGAATCGTCCATCAGGATAACGTGACGCGAGGCGTCGGCATCCAATTTTACGAAGGCGTCGAGAGCAGCACGAACCATCTCGGTGGTCTTGGTGACCATTCTGTCGGTGTCCTCTGGGATCTGGAAGTTCGGGAACTCAAAGGCCCCTCGGGCCCGTTCTGTTACGTTGACTGCCAGGTCGGCGATGCGTTCCAGGTCATTGTTGACCTTCACCACCGTCGCGATTCGACGCAGATCGACTGCAACCGGATGATGAAGGGCCAGCATCTTCAGACACTCGTCCTCGATACGCACTTCCTGTAAATCCACATAGTCGTCTTCCGCTGCGACCTGATCGGCCAAGTCCATGCGTCCTTCGCACAACGCTCGACCAGCTTTGTCGATCATTTCTTCGACCCTTGCACACAGCGACAAAATATCGCGGTGCAACTGATCCATGTCGCGGTCTAAGTGCTTGGTCATCGTGTTACCCGAACTTCCCTGTTACGTAGTCTTCGGTTTGCTGATTGCTCGGACGCGTAAAAATCTGGTCCGTCGTTCCGTATTCGACCACTTGGCCTTGATAGAAAAATGCCGTGGTGTCAGAGACACGTGAGGCTTGATGCATATTATGGGTGACAATCACGATGGTGTACTGTTCGCGGAGCTCGTAGATCAAGTCCTCGACGCCAGCGGTCGAGATTGGGTCGAGCGCCGAACAAGGCTCGTCCATCAATAGAATCTCTGGGCCCGTCGCGATCGTGCGGGCGATGCAGACCCGTTGCTGTTGTCCACCACTCAATCCAAGTGCGGGTTTGCGAAGACGATCTTTGACCTCGTTCCAAACCGCCGCCTTCCGCAGCGACCATTCCACCAACTCGTCTAGCTCGCTGCGAGAGAGCTTGAGGTGGAGCCGAGGTCCATACGCGACGTTGTCGTAGATCGTTTTCGGAAACGGGTTTGGTTTTTGAAAGACGATGCCGACTTGCCGCCGGAGGTCGACCACATCGGTGCTCTTGGCAAGCACGTCCAACTCGTGAATTCGCAAGACGCCCTCGGCGCGAGCCGTCGGAACGATGTCGTTCATGCGGTTGATCCAACGAAGCAGCGTTGTCTTTCCGCAACCGCTCGGGCCGATGAATGCGGTGACGCGGTTCTTGGGGATCGCCAAGCTGATGCCATGAATCGCCTGAAAATCACCATAGAACGCATTGAAATTGTCCAACCGAATGGCGGTTGGCTGATCCGTCAGATTGTCGGAGGCCTCGTTTGGCTTGCTTGCCTCAGCTGACACGTGTTTAACGCTTGCCTTCATCGAAAGTTTTGCCACTTTGTCCACACGCATCTCTTCGGTTCCTGTAGAAATCTCGCTCGTACTGGATGGGGTTGGGGCGGGAGCTCCTTGCAGGGTTCCGCTCCGAGTTTGCTTGGTCGATGCATCGTTCATGAGTTTTGCAGCCTAGCGAAGAAATCAGTAGGGGGAATCAACGACGGAAAGGACTAACCAAGTGATTGCTGAGTTCGATTGCGAATCCATACAGCGAGCCCGTTGAAGGAAAGCAGGACCGTCAGCAGGACCAAGATTCCTTTCGCGGCGACGGTGTGGAATTCAGGTTGTGGCCTTTTCGCCCAATCAAAAATCTGCAACGGCATCACCGAGAAGTCGTCCAGCAGGTTGCCGGGTCCCGAGCCGATGTAGACGATGCCGCAAATCATCAGCATCGGAGCGGCCTCGCCAATGGCCCGGCTCATCGCCAAAATCGATCCCGTCATGATGCCCGGAATGGCAGACGGCAACGTTACGTTCTGGACCGTTTGCCATCGCGTTGCCCCCATACCAAAGGAGGCTTCTCGAAGTGAATCGGGAACAGCTCTCAATGCCTCTTGCGATGCGATGATCACAATCGGCAGCACGACCAACATCAAGGTCAAACCGCCAGCCAAAACGCCACGGCCAAGTGGAAGTCGAAAGTAGTACCAGTTCTTACGGCTGATTCGGCCCATGTCCGCATTCGTCCGCAGTGTCAGCGCGAGTTTGCCCTTGGATGTCGGCAGCGGATCGTTCGGGCCGATCACATTCACGCGAGCCCGTTGGCCGGAGGAGGTCCGTGCAACGATGCCTTGTTCTAATTCCGTGGGTGGCGCGCTGACCGACGCTACATCAAACAACAAGATCCGATCGCCTTCGCTGACGTACTGATCAAAGTACTTTGCTCCGATCTCAATGGTGGGATCTTTTGGAGTCCCGAAAACGCCGAACATGCCAGCGAACGCTGTCAGCCCCAGGATTCCATAGACCACCGAGGGAACGCCGGCCAAGTTACTGATATTCAGTTGCACGAAGCCATGAAAGAATTGCATGATTCGATGGTGAGGCTTGAACTCTTCCAGAAAGATCGCTGTGGCGACACCGATCGGCAGTGCGAATAGAGCACACACGCCACAGATCCAGATCGATCCCAGCAATGCTGGCCGAATGCCTGCCTCTTCCGGAGTCGAACTCGGCGGTGAGGTGACGAAGCTCCAATTCAACGCTGGCAAGCCCTGAATCAAAACGCCTGCCAGCAGCAGCACCAAAATCACCACGGAGACCAGGGCGGTCGCCATGCAAAAGCGAACGAACAGTCGATCCACCGAATGGCGCGCAGCCAACGAACGCGACTTGGCGGGATCGCCCATGTCGGGAGGCCCGACGGCGGGGCCGGCGTCGAGAATCTTGTCTTCGTGATCGCCGAAATTCACTCGTACTCCTCTCGAAACCTTTTGCGGATCAGGTTGCCAACGATTGTCAGCCCAAAAGTGATCAGGAACAGCACCGCCGCTACCGCGTACATCGAGTAGTACTCCATGCTCTCGTGGCTGGCGTCTCCGTAGGCCATCTGCACCATCCAACCGGTCATGGTTTGAATTTCGCTGCGGGGGTCCGCCGTCATCCGAGGTGAGGCGCCGGCCGCCAACGCGACAATCATGGTTTCGCCAATCGCTCGCGCGATCGCTAACAGAAAGGCGGAGACGATTCCTGACAAAGCGGCAGGAACAACGACTTTTGCGGAAACGTCGTAACGCGTTCCACCGAGTCCATAGGCAGCATCTCGCAGACTCCGTGGCACCGCTTGCAACGCGTCTTCGGCCAACGAGCACACCGTTGGCAAGCAAAGAATGCCGACAGCGAGGCCCGCGCTAAACGCGTTGTAGATATTGAAGCCTTCATGAAAGAACTTCAAACCAGGTGTAAGCACGGTCAAGGCAAAGTAGCCATAGACCACTGTCGGGATTCCAGCCAGGATTTCCAGGGTAGGCTTGAGAGCCGAACGAACTTTTCGCGGCGCATACTCACTTAAATAGACCGCGGTCACCAAGCCCAGAGGCAAGGCGACTGCCATCGCGACGGCGGTCACCAAGAGTGTTCCGGAAACCAACGGCCAAATGCCGATTTCTTGGGAGAACAACGGCGACCACTTTGCCGAGCCAAAGAACTTTGACATCGTCACGCCTTCCATCTCGAAGAATCGCATCGTCTCGCGAAGCAGGACGGCGATGATGGCAAACGTAATCAGGATCGACAGAGTCGAACAAAACAGCAGGACTCCTCGGACGAAGAGCTCACGAAGCCTGGAAGCCGTGTGAGATCGCCGCCGGGAGGGGTGATGCACGATTTGCGAGATGCCCAAGCCTTCCGACTGGGCGGAAACATTGGACATGTCTACTTGATATCCACCAGGTTTTCGGTGGTGTAGAGATCAGCGACTGGCCCGATTCGCTTTTCCATCTCCTGAGTCAAAAAGTGGGTCCCGGTCATGCCTTCGTCGAAGTGCTTGCCGGCCAACTCGTAGATTTCTTCTGGCAACGCGACGTAGTTGGCTTTGACTGCCAATTCCCCAGCGTTCGCCAAGTAGAACTTGACGAACTGCTTGACGTCTGGACGAGTCAGAGCGTCGCCTTTGATGTAGATGAACAAAGGACGACTGAACGGTGCGTACTCGCCACTCTCGATGGTCTCTGCGGTCGGAGCAACCGCGTTGCCAGTCTTGGGATCGACAATCTTGACGGCTTTGATTTTGTCCTTGTTGGCAAAGTAGTACGACGCTCCGAAGAAGCCGATCGCTCCCTTTTCGCCTGCCACGCCGGTCACCAACACGTTGTCGTCTTCGCTGACGGACATGTCATCACGTGGATGCTCGTTGTCTTCGTCCTTGGCAACCACGTCTCCGAAAAAGTAGTCGAATGTTCCCGAGTCAGTTCCGGGAGCGTAGATCTTGATGGAAACTTCAGGCCACGAGGCGCGGACGTCTTTCCAGGTCTTGGCTCCGCCCTCTTTCAGAAAAATCTTCTTCAGTTCGTCAATCGTGAGTTGGTCAACAAAGTCGTTGTTCTTGTTGATCACGATCGAAAGGCCATCGTAGGCAACGGGGAGCTCGACGAAGCGGATGCCGTTTTCTTTGCAGGCTGCGAATTCAGAGTCCTTGATCGGTCGCGATGCGTCCGAGACTTCGGTCTCCCCCTTGGTGAATCGCTTGAATCCACCTCCGGTACCCGAGGTCGCGACCGTCACTTTGATGTTGGCGTACTCTTTCTCAAAAGCCTCGGCGGCGGCTTCACTGATCGGAGCGACCGTGCTGGATCCGTCGATCGCGATTGAGCCTTCGATGTCTTTGATCTCGCCGCCCGGGCCATCGTCTTCAAGCACATCGACGATTTCATCCGTCCCGTCAGTGCCGGACCCGCCATTCGAGTCGCAACCGACAAACAGTGCACACGTCACAAGAAGGGTGGCTGGCATCAGCCACCTCAGGCTCGCAATCTTCATTCAAAACTCCTTCACATACCGCTGGCGGACACAGGCGTTCCACCTTCGAGGCGAATGCTAGTGCGGAAATGTGAAGAAACGATGAAGGTAAGATGAATCTGGAATGACCCTCCAAAATGGACCCGTTCCTTGCAGTCATCGCCACCGAATGTTGGAAATGTTTCCCAAGGCAGCTCGACTCAATGGTCCATGTCACGAAAAACGCGGGTCAACTCGGCTTGTTCGATCGCGGCTTGCGATTCCTCGTGTTTTCCTAGACGCTGGAGTGTGCGGCTTAGCATCTCGTAGGCATGAGGGAGTGCATGCCAAGCAATCTGCTGCTCGGGGTGGCTTTTGATCAGCCGCTTCCATTGCTCGATCGATCGCCCGAATGATCTTTCGGCCTGAGTCAGCAAGTCGGTTCTTAACGCGTTGCCGGCTTGAGACTGCAGGAAGACCGCGTACCAAGCACGGTAGCCGATCGCGTCGGGGTGCTGACGCGTGAGCGTTTTGTATCGGTTCGCCGCCGCACGGAATGACGTGCCTGCCTGCTGTTCCATCTCCCTTCTTTCACCAGGGGGCTCAAACTCCGATTGGCGTTCCAGCAGCACGGCCAACTTGAAGTGGGCGTGGGCAACGGCATTGGCATACTTGGGAACATTCGGATTGGCGTCAGCGAGCAACTTTAGGTGACTGACCGCCTCCTGCATCCGATCCAAGTCCTGCTGGGAAGATCCTTCGGCGCCCTCCGCGAACACATTCAGGCCCACCAAAGTCTCGGACAACTGAAAGCGAATTCGGTCGTTCAGGGGATAGCGTTCATGAAGCTCTCTCAGCAACGCCAACGAATCTGCGTCGGATCCCGTGCTGGAAAGATCCGGATCTTGTTGACGGGAATTCAGGGAGGCCGCAAGAGCCAGGGCGTAGCCAAGGTTCTCGGGATCCGATTTTCGCAGTTCTCGCAGGAGCGAAATGGCTGTCTCGAGATGCTCTTGGTCAGCGGCGGACAGCTTCGATTCGATTCTGGGTGGCGGCCCGCCTCTCTGTCGACCTCGACTGCCTGGTGGTCCCCGCGGAGGTGGCGATGCAGCCAGCAGCGGGGGCATCGAATCGGGACTCCGACCTGGAACCACGCGGGTGGCTGACAAGTAATGAGTCTGCGCAAGCTCAAAGGCAACGTACGACCGCTCGGTTTCTTCTTGGAGGGTTGCGAGGATGTCCAGCGATTGTTGGTGGTGTTTCTGGGCGTCGCTATCGTTTCCGCTCATCCGGTGCGCCAGCCCAATTCGATTGTGGAGTCGGACGAGTCGCAATTTCCGTTCGCTGTTGGTGGCTTGCAGGTCGACTTCGGCAAGAGAGGCCGTGAAGGCGTCGATAGCCTTGCTGTAATGGCCCAACCGAAAATGGATGTCGCCAATCGCATAGCGTGCTTCGACTGCGGAGCGTTGCAGTTGGTCACCGAAGTTCGTCCTGACTGCAATCGCATCGTAGTAGTGGAGCAGGTCTTCTAATAGGTCAGCGGCTTCGTCGCTCAAGGCCGGCGCTGCTCCAAACTCGACCGATGAGCCAGGATCGCCCGACCCTTCGGCAAAGCGATCGAAGATTTGGTTCAGCGCTCCCGAGGCGAGCTCGGCCGTCGCTTCGGCGCTTTGCCGCGAAGTCTGTTCTCCATCCAAGGCTGCTTGAACCTTGACGAATCCAATCGAGGATACGATCGCAACGCCAGCCATCAATAAGAACGAAAGGGCCGACAAGGTTGCGACCGCCGGGTTCCGCTTGGCCCATCGCACTCCGAGTTCGAACATCGACAGCGGTCGAACTGAAATCGGTTCGCCGTCAAGATAACGCTGCAGGTCGTCATGCAAGTCGTTGGCGGATTGATACCGAGAAGCCGGGTCGATCGACATTGCGGTCTGTAAAATCGTTTCCAGGTCTCTCGGAACGGCGGAGTTCAGATTGCGAAGTCGCGGCGGCGCCGGTGCGGGCCGCCGTGCGACGAGCGCTTCTCGGATGGATTCATCATCCATCGCTGGACGACCGGCCAACAGTTCGTACAGCGTGACGCCCAGGCTGTAGATGTCACTGCGGACGTCGGAGTTCCCGAGGATTTGTTCTGGCGCCATGTAACGCAAGGTGCCAACCACGTCTCCCGTGCGGGTGACTGCCTCGGACTCGATGGCCTTGGCAACGCCGAAGTCGGTCACCCACAAATCCAATTCCTGATTGACGATCAGGTTCGCTGGCTTGATGTCGCGATGCAGAACCTTCTGTTCGTGGGCGTAGGCCAGTGCAGCAGCGGCTTGTTGTCCGAGGTGGGCGACTTGGTTGGGGGTGAGCTTCTCGTCTTCATCGCCCGAGAGCCGATCGAGTCCGTGTCCTTCAATTCGCTGCATCACGAAATAGTGATAGCCTTGATCTTCACCGACACCGAACACCGGAACGATGTTGGTGTGATGCAGCGAGCCCGCCATTTGAGCTTCGCGCTGGAATCGCCGCAGCTGGTCGCTGCCGGCCAGCAGACTCTTGGGCATGACCTTCAGAGCGACTTTGCGGCCGAGCGACTCCTGCATGGCTTCGAACACCACACCCATTCCGCCGCGTCCGATCTGCCGCACGATTTGAAAGTCACCGAGTCGATCAGGACGTGACGAGCCAAGGGACGCCAAGCCAGCCGGCCGAGCGACATGTGTCTTACGAGCTTTCTCTAGCTTCTCAATCACAGGCAACAGGTCACGTAGCTCGGATTCCAATTCTGGATTGGAATCCACGACCTCGTCGATCGAATCGATCTGACCGTCGCGGATCGACTCCGCAAATTCAGAGGCGATCGATTCGATTGGGTTACGAGGTGGGTCCATCAGAACTGCTTGTGTTGGTAGCGAGTGCTACGAGAGGTTTAGGATAGATTCAGATCTTCGAGTATCTCTTTCAGTCGTGCCAAGGCGCGAACGTAGCGGTTGCTTGCCGCAGTGACGCTGATGCCAAGCACCTCGGCTGCCTCGGTGTTGGTCAGACCCTCGAAGTGTCTCAACGCAATCGTTTCTTGAT
The DNA here is from genome assembly GCA_045110715.1 of Rubripirellula sp. Lineage (GTDB taxonomy): Bacteria > Planctomycetota > Planctomycetia > Pirellulales > Pirellulaceae > Rubripirellula. The sequence goes on along the minus strand of JBGCGI010000231.1, from coordinate 7,607 downwards.
CAAGTGGCGACATTTGTTCGATGGCAGCCGCCAACGCGTCGCTGGCCTCGTCACGCTGAATCGCAGCGCTGGGCGACGTTTGATTGGCAACAAGTTGTGCTGCAAGTGAAACGGATGTGGTTTGCGGATATCGCTGTCTGCCGAGCGACACTTCACGGCCGGCGGATCTCTTCCCAGTGCCAAAGTGGCGGCGATGCACGTCGATCAAAGTTTGCGACACGATCAAGCGTAACCAAACAAACAACGAAAAGGTTGGCTCGTTCAAGTAGTGCTTCAATCGCGACGAAGCCGCAACGAACGCCTCTTGAAGTACGTCATCCGCGTCGACACGTGCTGCGATTCGACGATCCATTCGAAAGGTAACCAAGTGCCAGAAACGCTCTCGGTTCGCTGCGAACGATTCCGCCAATACTGCCTCGCCATCTGTACGCAGTCGCTCAAGGAACTCCGGGTCGGGTTGGAACTTCTCCGCGATATCTTCTGCGTTCGGTTCCGCGGTGGGTTCAGGATCAGTCATCGAAACGCACATTCCATCGTCGGTGGGCCAGGCTCACGTGCGATCGAAACGCCGCTGTCGTGATCCTAAACGCGAGCCTGTTGACTTTATCCACAACCGATCGCGTGGAGAACCGTGAACGAGAAAAAATCACGCTTTATCGGTCGATTTCGGTGCGGTCGACCGGTTTGCCGACGAACGGATCACTCGCTTGCCGGCGGAAGTGCAGTCCTGAGAATGACAGCGTCAAGCATGCCGCCTGCCGAGCGTATCGCAAAACTCAGGATGATTTGCTGGGGGTCTTCCGAACGGCATTCCGATTGGCAGGCATTGGTCGAACGCCTCAATCGCGTCATACTCAGGCACCACCTCGCTTCCTCCAGAATCGTAGACTCACATGACCAAAGCGACTTTTCGCGTTGACGTTACCAAAGAGCAGTTTGTTTTCTCTGCCGCGCACTTCATCACGTTTGCCAGCGATATCTGCGAGCGAATTCACGGCCACAACTACGCCGTTCGGGCGAGCGTGGAAGGCCCGCTGGATGAGAATCGATATGTGGTCGATTTCATTGCGCTGCGAGACGCCGTCCTCGAGCAAACTCAACTGCTGGATCACCATGTGGTGCTGCCCCGCGATCACGCCGAGATCAAAGTCACCAGCGATGACCGTGAGACAACAGCAACGTTTCGAGATCGCCGCTGGGTGTTTCCCAACGAAGACTGTGTGATCTTGCCGGTCGTTAACACGACCGCCGAGGAAATGGCCCGCGTGATTGCAGAACGTGTGATGGAGAAAACGCGAGACCAGTTCGGCGACGCACTGACGTGGATCGAAGTCGGCGTTGACGAAAACTGCGGCCAATGGGGTGTCTGTCGCCTGCCGTGGAACTGATCGCTATTGTCATCGGGTTCACGGCAGCAACGCTGTCGCCGCCAGGCAGGACTCACAACCGGCGTCGAGTAGCGCCCGAACGTCATCCGAATCGCGAACTCCTCCGCCGGATACGATTCTTAGCTCCGGCATCGCTCTTCTGATTTCGTGGCAGATCTTCGCTGTGCTTGGCCCTCGCCCCGTGCCCACGTCTGCCACGTCAAGCACCAAGACTCCGTCGAGACTCAGATCGCACGCCGCCGAAAGCCACTCGTCTGAGCCGACGCCTTGCGACACCAGTTCTCCGTCACGAAAGTCCAGCCCCAGCAGGGTTCGCTGTGGTCCGACCAGTTTGGCAAACTCTCTGAGCGACTCGATTGACGTCAGCGATTCGGTTGCAGCAATCCAACGCGTCTTGCAAAACCGGTCTGCCAAGTCCGCGATCGCACTGGCGTTCAACGAAGGGGACCACCCGGTATCGACCAGGACGGGCAGTCGCTCAACTCGTTCGCAGATCGATTCGATCACATCCGATTGAGTCGAGCCGCCAGAGAGTCCGTCGAGGTCAGCAAGGTAGATGCCGCCCACACCGACTCTTCGATAGTGATCGACAAGTTTCTGGGGATCACCGTCGCAGAACGCGACTGGTTGATAATGCGACCGGTTACCTGCGATCGCGTGCACTGCCTGGCCATTTTGCAAATCGACAACGCCAACTAAGTTGGCGAATAGATCGTCCGCAAACCGGGTCAAGCGATCTCGGTCCGCGAAGGAAGCGAGAACAGGGTCTCGACTTTGACGATCGCGTAGTCATCCGGGAAAGTGTGAATGGCTTGCACAAGCATCGACGAGAGGCGAGTCTCGACGTTGATATAGCTCATCGCTCCGAGCGCCATTCGACCGCTTGCATCAAAGTTGTGCAGCAAGCCTTCTGTTGGGCCGCTACCCAATTGTTGCTGGACCATCCAGAAGAGATCTGGATCAACCGGTTCGAGTTGAAAGTGGGTTCGGTATCCGATACCACCACGGCACTTGGCTCGTTCGGTGCGGCTTCCCTTAAGAGGCTTCGATAGCAAGCATCGTTTCTTCGGTAGCGGCTGGTGAGCACTGGTGGCGACTTCGCATACGGTCGCACCACCTGCGTTCCAAGTGATGACATGTCCGCAGTTGGTGATGTCGATCTGCGCTTCGTAGTCATTGCGTTCGACCCGCCGCGACTTGTGGATCGTGTACAGCTCCGGATGAAGCGAGCGACTGAACACGTGAAAAGCGAGTTCCGCAACTTTAGGACGAACCGAAAGCACAGGCATGTTCCGTATCACAAACGAGTATAAAAATCCGGGTCAAGTCCGGTTACTAAATAACATCATGTTATCGCGAATGCAATTTTTCAAATCGAGAAGACCCGGATTCGAAAAAAAGTGTGTCGCAGGGAATGGAATCTTTGCACGCCGTAAACAAAAAAAAGGTGTCGTTTGAAGCGACCTGAATGCGGCTTTATGCGGGGAAAGAGTGAACGTCCATGGAGCTTCACTTCCACTCGCGACAAGCTCATTATACGCACCGTATCGGAACTGGCTAAAGAGCGTTTAAGCTAGTTACGGAAGAATATCTTTTTGAAAAACCAGAACCGTTTTCCCATTGACATAGGCAACGAAGAACCCGCCATGGTCATCGTGATCGATAACTACGATTCCTTCACCTACAACTTGGTGCAAAGGCTTGGTGAGATTGACCCCGACATCGACGTTCGGGTCTTTCGCAACGACGAATTGTCGGTGCCAGAAATCGAAAAACTTTCCCCATCCCGAATCCTTGTTTCCCCCGGTCCATGTACCCCAAACGAAGCAGGCATCAGCGTCGAGTGTGTGAAACACTTCGCTGGACGGTTGCCGATGTTGGGCGTGTGTCTTGGGCACCAATCGATTGGTCAGGCTCTCGGCGGCGAGATCGTTCGCGCACCCGAACTCATGCACGGCAAGACCGATTCGATCGAGCACGACAACCAAGGACTGTTCGCAGGTCTGCCGAATCCTTTCATCGCAACACGATATCACAGTTTGGTGATTGAGCCGTCCTCGTTGCCCGCAGACTTGGTTGCCTCTGCTTGGACCGATACTGGTGGCAAGCGACAAATCATGGGCGTCCGTCACAAAGAATTCAAACTTGAAGGATGGCAGTTTCATCCAGAGAGTTTTCTCACCGAACCCGGCGTCGAACTGCTGCGACGGTTCTTGGCTTGGTAGCCGCCTCTTCGGCCTAGGCCGGATCAAGCAAGCGATGCGTCTGTCTGAACTGCGGACGCACGGCGAAACGTTCGCGTCTGCCGAAACGCGTCAATTGGGGGGCGATCGTCTGCGTCACTCTTGCGCGAATCGGGCGCGTGTTCCAGCATGCCTCGAACGCTTGGGGAAAGGCCTTTAGCGTTCGGCAACCAGATAGCAGGTCCAACTCGCGTCGCTTGGGGCCTTCTCGCGACGTCTCCAGCCGATGTCAATGTCCGCGTCCGGGCTATCTTCGGCAGCAGCCCAGTAGACGTGTGTTTTTCGAAAGCCAGCTTCCGCCAATATTTCCCGGACCTCGGCAATCGTCCAGAGACGCCAATGGTACACGAAAGCGTCGTTGATTCGGCTGCCATCTGGAAAAGTGAAGCTGATCGAGCAGCATGCGGCGGAGTTGATTGGGTTGTAAGAAACCTGTTTCCAAACGTAGCTGAATCCACCCTTGCCCTCTTGAATCGTTTGCTTGTGGGTGAGTCCTTCGATTCGACACTCCGAGCCACCCATCATGTCGATCACCATGATGCCGTCGTCGACCAATCGCAAGCGTGCAGCAGTGAAATAGTCGATCAACTCGCGTCGTTTCTTGAAGAAATAGAACGAGAAGTTTTGCACGGCCAGCAAATCGACCTTTGCTGGATCGCCCACGCGAACGTCTTGTTCCTTCAGGATCACCCGCTTCTGTTGCTCGTCGTTCAACTTCGTCAGATTGTTGTCGCGTCCCCACTGCAAGGTCGTCGCGCAGGTGTCGATCCCAACCGCCGTCCGTTTCGGGTGCGAGAATACCCAAGCGCAGCTGACCGCAAACGTGCCACAGAAGTCTTCTGCCAATGAGAGCGGCGTTCGCCCGCGTGACTCTTGGAATGCTTGGTCAAAGAAGTCAACTTCGTGGTCCGGCATCTGTACCGAAGTCTCATACAACTGAAACTTGTCAGCGCGGTCCGCCATGTTTCGCCGCGATGGATCGTGTTTTGGTTTGGGCATCGATTCAGGCAGGCAGAGGAATGTCGAGAAGCGATCGCCGGCGAAGCCAACGCTTGCAGGAACGATCACTGGATTTGCGCCGGGCATCAGACCAAAACGTCACTCAGCACTCAACCAGACGAGCGGAATTTATCTTGGCACGGTTCGTGAACAGGGGCGTTCGGCTAGTCGTGCTCGGTCTTTGTGAGCATCGATATCGACCGGCAATCCCTCGGACGCGACGCGTGCTCCGATGAGGGAGTTGATTTGACTGTCAATGTCTTCCGACGCTTTAGGGGCTGGCGTTTCAGGGTTAGCGCCACCCGGAACTCAAACTGGATCACGAAGCAGGAGCTTCCAGCAAGGCGTTGATCGCGGCTTTCATCTGTTCGACGACCGATGTGCCTCCGCCCACAAATAGCTTGTGCACTTTTCCGTCTGGCGAAATGATCACCAGCTGTGGGATGGCTCGGGCTTGGTACCGCTGGGCAGTTACCCCGTCGAGGTCCAAAGCGACTTGCACTTTTAAGTCATGACGTTCCAGAACCTTTTGCACATGGTCAGCGGGTTCTTCCAGATTGACGGCGAACAATTCCACTTGGTCCGAACCAATCTCTGCGATTGCTTCCTCGACCTGCGGCATTGTCAGCATGCATGGCGCACACCAAGACGCCCAGAAATCGAGCACGACGATTTTGCCCTTGTGTTCCTCTAAAACAAATTCTTCGCCGTCCAATAGATCCAGCTTGATCGGCGGTGCGTCCGATCCAACCAGTGGCGATTGATCACCAGCGGTTGAAGTGTCACCCTCCATCGCAGCAGTGACAAGTGGTTCGACCGCTGGATGAAGTTTCCACTGGTTGTAAGCAAGGTCCGACACTTCGGATGCGATCTGATCACCAAAGACGACCTGGTCAACTTCCGCGATGTCAAAACTGCAGGCACCCAATAAGTCGCTTTGGCCCGCAATCGATTTTTTGGTGACTTGCTGAGGCCGGAACGTCACCCGCTTGCCATCTCTTTTCAGGGTCTGCACGAATCCAGCCAGGCTCTTGGAGTCTTCGATATTCTCCGCCACGTCGCTGGTGTCCAGTTCTTCATCAGTGGCTTGCTCTTTCGCTTCTTGCTCTTCTTGCCATTCGTCTGGATGGAAAGAAATGATCTGTGAAACGCGGCTGCGGGGAATCGTGACGACTTCCAGTTGTACTTCGACCGTGATTTCCGCGTCCGTCATCGACAGCAATCGGCAACGGAGGAAATCGCCATTTTGAGAACACAGCAAATGAGTGGGCGGCTCCGACTTTTGGAGTCGGGGGATCGTCAGCAGGCGATCGCGTTTGGCCGAGTTCAAATCGGGAGGGATTGCACCACTGACAAGCTCGATGGCCTTGATTTGATCCAGCGGCACCAATCCGCGGTCGGACGCATTGGTCGAAACGTGCACACCGGATTCGTCGATCGAGTTAACGATACAGGCAATCACGTCTCCTGTGCGAATATGGACGACATGGGCGTCCTTGGTGACCTTCTGCTTCTTGATGCTGTCGGCTCGTCGAAGAAACAGCTGCGCGAAATTTAGCCCACGTTTCTGTTGTTGCAATCGCTTGCGTTGCATTGCCATGGCCCGGGCAGCCGCCGTCGAACCATTGGCAGTTGGCTCGTCGTGGTAGACGATTCGTCCAGCGGCCGTGTGCGTCATGTTGCTGGCGGTTTCGGACGCGAAGGGATGCCAGCGGAGGGTGGATTGGTCTGGGCGATCGGCGGTGTGGGGGACCAGGTGCCCATTCAATCGATGGCCATTGATCTCCAGTCGTCCGACCCGTCCGCGATTGACCGACTCAAGTGCGTCGGCCAAATCGTTTTCGAACACGATTAGGCTTCGAACATCCGAGCGGGCAATGTTAACTTTCTCGTCGACGTGCTGACCCTTGATGATCCAGGATTCTTTGCTGATGGAGTCCAGGCTGCCAGAAAGACGCATGCCATTGTGAAGGAAGATGGCGCAACTAGCTGGATGGGTGTCGTCTTTCGATCGGGGGAATTCGATCGCAAGAATATCCGTTACCGGGACATCCTCGCGGTTCTTGCCGCTGCCCACTTCAAGCGATTTCGATTTGGGATCGTACTTGCTGATCGTGGCTGCCATGAAGCTGCCGTCTGCGAGCGCGATGCTTGCTTGGCCAGCTTCGATGGGCATTGGCACATCGCCGAGCCACTTTGCGATCCGTAGTTTTTCGAGCGTCAACGAGCGTCCACGATTCTGTAGCCGGACACCTGTGCCGGTCTTCTTGCTGGCTGGTGTTGTGACTTTGCCTGCCAAAGTGCCATCGGGTAAAAAAACTTGCATCGTTCCCGCCCGCTGATCCAAGTACAATGTCAAACGAATGCTGCCGACATTCTTCAGGTCCATGAGGAAATCCAGATCGGCACTGTCCGCATGCTCGCGAACCAGCATCAGTTGGTTGCCTGCCGTTTCGATTCGCCATCCATTGGCGGTTTCTTTTCCGTCGAGTTTCGGGTCTCCGCCGAGTGTGAGAACGAAATCGGGACGGTCATTCCATGACAATTGAAAATGGATCATGGCGCGTTCGGGCACACCCAGGTCGCCGTCGAGTACCGCGTCTGGCTTGGCGGCCCAGAGGCGGTCGCCGTCTTCGTTCCAGCCAACTGTACGAACGGGAGTCCAGTCCTGCAGGCCAGCCAAACTGGCGAAGACCAAGGAAGCGTTTTCTTCAATGCGATGGATCCGCGTGATCGATGCGGATCGAATGGAAAGTTCGCCGAACTTTGGGGATTTGAGGTAGACCTTTTCCTCGTCCCAGCCCACCAGTCGTCCGACGATCACGTCGCCATTGCGTAATTCAACCAAGAAGTCGCCGCGGGAGGCTGGGGCACGCTGAGATGGATACTTGATCGACTTGACAGCGCTGGTACGGAACTCAAACGGCTCGGTGAAATCGGTTGCCTGCCACCGGATGGTTTGGGCATCCTCTCCGGC
>JBGCGI010000230.1:0-16994 GCA_045110715.1 Rubripirellula sp. | reverse complement strand
TAGTCGCATTCTCTCAAGCAGGTGAGCTTCTTTGGCGACGCAGCGTTGGAACGAAAACCGCTGGCTTTGGCGCGGCTGCCAGCCCGATCGTGTTCGAGGATCTCGTGATCATGAACGCGTCGATCGAAGGCGGCAGTGTGTATGGGATCGAGACGTCGACCGGAGAGGTGCGTTGGAAAACCGACGAGATCGAAAAATCATGGACCACACCAACCCTTGTCACCTTGGACAACGGAAACAAAGAACTTGTGCTCAATCGGAAAGAGACGATTCTAGGCCTAGATCCAAAGACGGGAGAGAAGCTCTGGTGGTGCGATGCCATTCAGGACTACATCGTGCCGTGTGTTGTCGCGGACGGTGAAACGCTGTACTGCAGCGGCGGACGTAGCAACATGACTTTCGTCATCAAAGCTGGTGGGCGGGGCGACGTTTCCGAATCGCACCTGATCTGGGAAACCAACAAAGGCGCCAACGTGACGAGTCCATTGCTGCATGACGGATACTTGTATTGGTCGCACGATAAGTCGATCGCCTTGTGCTTGCGGGCAAGTGATGGCGAGGAAATGTTTCGGGAGAGAATGCCAACTCGCAGTCGCGTGTACGCATCGATCGTGGGCGACGGCGAGAAACTGTTCCTGACCACCCGTGATGCTGGTGTACTGGTGCTGGCCGCCGAACCGAAATACCAAGAATTGTCCGTGAATAAGCTTGGCAAAGAAGGCGAACTGTTCAGTGCAACGCCTGCCATCGTTGATGACCAGCTGCTGATTCGATCGGATGCCGCGATCTACTGCGTGCGCCAGCGCGAGGGCGCGTGAACAGGCCCAACGAAAGAATGCTGGATCAAGTCTCCGCTGGCTTTCAAACTAGCATGTGGCCTCAGCCAACCTTTACGATGTGACTGGCGATGGAAAAGCAACGTCGCTGGACGCCCTTCGCGTGATCAATGAACTGGCTCGCAAACGACTCAACACCGAGAGCGAGCAAATCGATCAAGTCATGGCATCCATGCTTGGGAACGAACCCGATCTACCTGCCCCCGGCCCGCACCCACCATCCGGCGAGCAATTCAGATAAGCGGGTTCACGACGGCTCCACCGCTTCGCCTCCAAATCGCGAGGCAGCAAGCCACGAACGCTACTTTCGCGGGAAAGGGATTCCAACGGCGAACGGGGAAAATCGAATCATCGCGGCGTTTGAGTTGGAAAACGCGAACATTTCACCCAAGTTTTTCCGCGTGATCGGTTACCCCGTCCGATCTTTGGCCGGGTTCCTGCGTTTTCGAGCTCGGCTGCTAGAATGGGTCCGGAAATCGGCCTGGGCATGGCCCATTCCTCCCACCCTTGATCTCCTCGAACACCGAATATTCATGAATCCACGATCCTTTTCGTTGGCCGTTTGCTTTGTAATCGGATTGGCAGGCTGTGTGAGCGGCGCCGAACTTCAGCTGCAAAAAGGCGACCACATTTGCCTCGTCGGGAATGCTCTCGGAGAACGACTCCAGCACAGTAACGAATGGGAGTCGCTCCTTCATCAGCGTTTCCCAAAACTACAACTGGCAGTCCGCAATCTTTGCTTCCCTGGTGACGAGCCCTTCAATCGCATCCGGTCAGAGAATTTCGGCGATCCAGACAAGCATCTCACCCACAGCCAAGCCTCCGTCGTGGTGTTTTTCTTCGGCTTGAACGAATCGTTCGCTGGAGACAAAGGACTCGCGAAGTTCACCAGAGAGATGACTCGCTTGGTCGAAGAAACGAAATCGAAAGATTACGGCAAGGGCGTTCCTCGCATTGCCTTGGTTTCTCCCATCGCTTTTGAGAACACGGGAAACCAACACCTGCCCGACGGAAGCAAGGAGAACGCGAATCTTGCCAAGTACACACAAGCGCTCGCCGATGTTGCCGAAGAAACCGGCGTTAGCTTCGCCAACGTCTTCACGCCAACAAAGGCACTGTTTGAGAAGTCGGCTGATCGGTTGACGCTCAATGGAGTGCACTTGAACGAGGCTGGCTACGCAGCCTTTGCAACCATCTTGGACGCTGCGTTGTTCGGCGAGGGCGGCCCAGCAGATGTCAACGCGAAGGTGCTCGCTGAAATCGATGACAAGAACTTTCATTGGTGGCACCGATACCGCGCAGTCAATGGATTTTCGATCTACGGAAAACGCGGACAAGCCGGTAGCGACGGAACGTACAACAACGAAGACGTGATGGAGCGTGAACGCCAAATCTTGGACCAGATGACGGCCAACCGTGATGCGAGGATCTGGTCACTCGCCAATGGCGAGTCGATTCCCGACAGCGTCGATGATTCGAACACGCTTCCGTTCATCAACCCGAAAACCAACGTCGGTGGTGCAGACGATCCCAATGCGAAACGCGGCAAGCTTGGCTCGCTGGACTACCTGAACGCTGCGGAACAGCAAAAGTTGTTCAAGTTGCACGACGGCTTCGAGATTCAATTGGTTGCTTCCGAAGAGCAGTTCCCCGAACTGGCCAATCCAGTTGCCTTGAACTTCGACAACAAGGGCAGACTCTGGGTCGCGACGATGCAGTCCTACCCACACTGGAAGCCGAAGACGAAGATGGACGACAAGATCCTGATCTTCGAGGACAGTGACGGAGACGGAGACGCTGATGAATGCAAAACGTTTGCCGGAGGGCTCCATCAACCGACGGGTTTCGAGATCACTGCCAACGGTGCATATATCGCCGAGCAGCCAGACATTCTGTACATGGAAGACACCGACGGAGACGACATCGCTGACAAGCGTTCTCGAAAACTATTCGGTTTCGACTCCGCTGACTCCCACCATGGAATCTCCGCTTTCGAGTGGGGACCAGGCGGTAACCTCTACTTCGAAGAAGGCACCTTCAAGTTCTCGCAGGTCGAAAGCCCCTATGGCCTAACCCGTCTGAGCGAGGCTGGCATTTGGCGATATCACCCCAAGAGTCATCGCTTCGGTGTGTTCGCCAACTTTGCGTTTGCGAACCCCTGGGGGCACGTCTTTGATCGCTGGGGACAGAACTTCATTGGGGACGCTTCACCAGGAAATAGCTATTGGGCAGCACCTATCTCAGGTCGAATCGATCATCCGCTGAAGCACCCCGGAGGAAGTCAACATCGCCGCATCGCGTCGATCGCCGGTGGAGACCCCAAGTACGCCTTCCCAACCTTCTATCCGAAACGAACGCGACCGCTGGCCGGTTGCGCGATGGTTTCCAGCCGACATTTCCCACCAGAGATGCAAGGCAATTTCCTCGTCACCAACTGCATCGGTGACCGGATGATCTTGAACCATGAGGTTCGCGAAGAGGGATCGGGCTTTGTCGGCAAAGAACGTGAACCAATCGTGTCCTGTGACGATGGGAATTTCCGACCAGTGGACGTGCAAATTGCCCCCGATGGATCGCTCTACATCGTCGATTGGCACAATGCCCTGATTGGTCACCTTCAACACAACTTGCGCGAGCCCAATCGAGACCATAGTCACGGGCGCATCTGGCGTATCAAACACAAGACGCGACCACTCTTGGAGCCGGCCAAAATTTCCGGCCAACCGATTCCAGCCCTCCTTGAATTGCTAAAACTGCCAGAAGACCGCACGCGTTACCGCGCAAAACGTGAACTGGCGGATCGCGATAGCGCGGAAGTCTTGAATGCCCTGAAGGGTTGGACGACATCACTCGACGCAGCTGGCGATGACTACGAGCATCAACTCCTGGAATCGCTGTGGACGCACCAAACGCACGATGTTGTGAATCAAGAACTGCTTGAGACGCTGCTGTCGGCCAAAGATCACCGAGCACGAGCAGCCGCCACTCGCGTGCTTTCGTTCTGGCTTGATCGCGTTCCCAACCACACCAAGTTGCTTGAGAAAATCATCAACGACGAACATCCGAGAGTACGGCTGGAAGGCGTTCGCGCGGTCAGCTTCCTGCGTGGCGACGATGCCGTGGAACTTGCCCTTACGGTTCTGGAGCACGACATGGATGACTACCTTCAGTACACCCTGGATGAAACCATGCGTCGCCTGGAACAGTAAGTGGCCCTGCGAACTTCGGTACGTGACCAAACGAATCGCTCGAAACGAACATTCCTTCGTTTCGATGGCGGCGAGCGATTCCCGTTCCTACTTTCTCTTTGAACCTTCGATATGCGATTTTCGTTTTTCTGCCTTTTGGCTTTTCTGTTGGTGCTCCAAGCTTCTGCCCAGGAACACGCACATGCTGAAAAATCAGCGAGCACACCACGCCTCGCCCCGCCGAAGGTATTTCTTGACAAGAGTGCTCGAATCGTCGAGTACCAACTAAAACGACTGGACAATCAGCGGCTGCTGATGGTCGAACGAAAAACGGACGACAAGAAGTACACGCCGGTTTACTCGGCCATTCTTGCTCGCGTTGGCATGTCGCCACAGTTTCGCGAGGAAGCGACGGACGCTTTGGTGACTCTGACCGATTCGAATCCTGTCGATGTGCTGCTGGCTGCCATCGAGAATTTTGACACCGACGACTTGGATCAACGCCGCGCCGCACGGCAACTGGCCGGGATGTTGCTAGGAAGAGATAGTGATGTCCTGAAGAACCATACAGACTCACTTACCGCGGCAGCGCAATCAGACAATCCTTTTCTCAAGACGGTCGCCTCCGCCGCGTTCCTCACCTCCGGACAGAGCGGCCTTGCCACTTCCAACCTGAATTCTTCTGACGCCAAACTGGCGTTTTTGAATTCCATTGATTTGGTGCCGGGCAAAAACAAGCGGGCAGCGTTTCGCGATCAGGTGGCTCCTTTGCTGGTGGACAAGCAAACGAATGTCCGGCGCGCCGCGATCTCGGCTCTTGGCTTCATCGCCAGCAAACAAGACGAGACATTCCAACTGGTGGCACCCTTGATTTCGGAAACCAAACTGCGTGCTGCAGCCGTCACAACCTTACTGAAGGTACCCCAGAAGCAGCGTGACCCGGATTCGAGCCGCGAACTAGTCCGATTCTTGGTCAAGCACGCTGAAGATACTCCCGCCAAGGATCGCACCTCTGGCCCCTTCATTGATGCGATGCAGTTGGCCGATCAACTGATGGCCAGTGTTCCAAGCGAGGAAGCCAAAACACTTCGCGATCGGTTAGACAAAGTCGTCGTTCGTGTCATACGAATCAAGACCGTCGAAGAAGAAATGCGTTACGACTTGTCACACTTCGCCGTCCAGGCGGGCAAGTCGGTTCAGGTCATCCTGGAGAACCACGACTTGATGCCGCACAACCTGGTATTCACGACCCCAGGGGATCTGAAAGAAGTCGCCCAACTGGGGCTTCAAGCTGGCCCCCACAACGGCTGGAAAGGCCTGCCCTATGTGCCAGATTCCGACAAGGTTTTACTCGCCTCCAAAATGGTTCCTGCAAACCAACAAGAGGTGCTGACCTTCGAAGCACCAAAGGCGCCTGGCGAGTATCCCTACGTGTGCACGTTCCCTCAACACTGGTACCGAATGTACGGCGTCATGGTGGTGGTCGAGGATCTGGACGCTTACTTAAAGAACCCGGTCGAACCAGCCAACCCGATCGGTAGCAACCGTTCATTTGTGCAAGCTTGGACGGTCGATGACTTGAAGGACGAACTGGACACTGGCCTGCGTGGTCGCTCGGCTGAGATCGGCAAGAAGATGTTTGCAGAGGCTTCCTGCGCGGGCTGCCACAAAGTCAAAGGCGAAGGTGGCGTGATCGGGCCTGAACTGACCGACGTTCTAAAACGCTGGAAGGGTGACCGAGTTGGCGTGCTTCGTGAGATTCTGGATCCATCCCACAAGGTGGATGCCAAATACGCAATGCAACGCGTGCTGACCGTCGACGGCCGTACAATCACTGGTGTGCTGATCGCCGAAGATGATGACAACGTCACACTCATGACCAATCCTGAAGCCAAAGAACCAACGCTCATCGCCCAAGACGACATCGATGCCATGGTGCCGTCCAGCGTTTCAATGATGCCAAAAGCTCTGATGGATCAGTACACGAAAGATGAAATCTTTGAACTGATGGCTTACTTGGAATCTGTCACTCCGTAAAACTTGCATCCGTACATAGCGACTCCGTTCGCGAATGAAGAAACCTGTTCCCGCGAGCGGAGTCGCAGAACACCCCAGGAGAGAGAATTGAACGGCCCCGACTTTAGCAAGAGCGACCTCTTGCCAGTGATCGCCCAAGACGAAGCCTCAGGCGATGTCCTGATGCTCGCTTACATGAACGAAGAAGCCTACGCCGAGACGGTCAAGACTGGCCGTGTCTGCTACTACTCGCGAAGCCGCGACCGCCTTTGGCGCAAGGGCGAGGAAAGCGGCAACGTCCAAGAAGTCAAAGCGATCTACTTTGATTGCGATGCGGATACCCTACTGATCAAAGTCAACCAAATCGGAGATGCTGCCTGCCACGAAGGTTATCGCAGTTGCTTCTTTCGACAGGTTGTCCCCGATGGGGACGATGCGAAAGTCGTCGGCGAGCGAGTGTTTGACCCAAAGCAGGTATACAAGAAAAGCTAAGCATGAGCGAAAAGAACATTCTGAAACTCGGGATTCCAGCCGGAAGCCTCCAGCAATCAACCGCCGCGCTATTCGAGCGAGCCGGCTACAACATCAAGTTTTCTTCGCGATCCTATTTCCCCACGATCGACGACGATGAAATTGAATGCCTGCTGATTCGTGCCCAAGAGATGGCGCGCTATGTCGAGCAGGGAGTGCTAGATGCGGGGATCACCGGTCATGACTGGGTCGTCGAAACCGAAGCGGATGTCGTTGAAGTTTGCGAATTGATCTTCTCCAAGGTCAGCCGGCGGCCGGTGCGCTGGGTCCTTTGCGTTCCCGATGACTCTCCGGTTCAATCGGTCAAAGACCTCGAAGGAAAGCGAATTGCGACGGAAGCTGTCGGACTGACCGAAGGCTATCTGCGAAAACACGGCGTCACCGCAAAGGTCGAATTCTCGTGGGGAGCAACCGAGGTCAAGCCGCCGCGACTGGCCGACGCAATCGTCGAAGTTACCGAAACGGGCAGCTCGCTGCGTGCCAACAATCTTCGGATCGTGGACGAAGTCATGCAGAGTACGACTCGTTTGATCGCCAACACGGACGCCCACCAAGACCCGTGGAAGAAAACCAAGCTCGACAACATCTCGCTGATGCTCATGTCTTGCTTGAATGCGGAGGGCAAAGTGGGCTTGATGATGAACGTTGCGAAAGATCATTTGGACGAAGTGCTTGAATTACTTCCCGCACTTCAAAAGCCAACCATCTCTGCTTTGTCCGATCCCGCCTGGGTAGATGTGATCACGATCGTTGAGGAATCCGTTGTCCGCAATATCGTGCCAGAACTGAAAGCGATGGGCGCCACCGGCATCGTTGAATACCCCATCAACAAGCTGATTGACTAATCGGGCATTCAAGAAGTTTTTAGCGGAACGGCCCCAGCCGTCCGCTCCGAACGCCGATTCTCTATTTCGACCAAACACTAATCCGCCGTGAGCCAGCGAACTTGGAACGGACGCATTCCAATGCTCTCGTCCTTCCAGATTCGTTGCTGCGCCAACTCGTCGTACAGCAGACTCGAATCAACGCTGGCTGACTCGATTCTCCGTGGTTCACTGGTCAGATTCGCCAACACCATCAACCGCTCGCCTGACTGGGCGGTACGAATCAAACCAAGCAAACCGTCACCCGGCAGCTCAAGCACTTCGTGCTTCGCGTTAGGGTGAAAAGCCGACTGGGCACGTCGGACTTCAAGCAAACGTCGGTATCCATCGAACACACGGCGCTGCAGCGAGTGCGGGTTCTCGAAGACAGCGTTCAGCTCATCCCGATCAAACTTGTGGCGATTGATTCGTCGGTTCTGGCCCGATTCCTCAACACCGGCCTGGTCATTCAAGGTGCCGACCAGGCTGTGAAAGTAGACGGCCGGTACACCAGGCAACGACAACATGATCGCTTGCGTCGCCAAGAATCGACGCGCGTGTTCGGCAGGCGAAACTTCCAATGCGTTGGCCACCGCATCCAAATAGGTGACGTTCAATTCGTAGGGACTATCGCCGCCACTGGCATTTCGACGAGTGTTGACGCGGCCACCATGCGAGCGCACGATCTCTGCTAGTCTCTCGACTCTTTCTGGTGGCACGATGCCTTCGAGCGGGCGGACACCAATGCCATCGTGGGACGCGGTGAAGTTAAAGAATGTCGTCAGTTCCGATGGCGGTTCCAACGTTCCTAGCCAACTGGCAAGCACGGACGTGTCACCGCTGTGAATCGCATCCAGCATCAGTGGCGGCAGACTGAACTGATAAACCATGTGGGCTTCATCATCGCCGTTGCCAAAGTAGCTGATATTTTCGGCGTGCGGCACATTGGTCTCGGTCAGCACCAACGTGCCCGGAACCACCTGATCCAAGACCCGACGCATGAGCTTGACTGCCGAGTGCGTTTGAGGCAAATGGATGCAACTGGTTCCCGGCTCCTTCCAAAGAAACGCGATTGCATCTAGTCGGATGATCCGAGCACCATGCCTGGCGTACTGCACCAGTGTCTCAATCATCGCCAGCATCACGCGAGGATTGGCGTAATTCAAATCCACCTGGTCTGCGCTAAATGTCGTCCAGACGTGCTTCTTTCCATCGGCTCCGTCAAACTCGGTCAGCAGCGGCAGGCTGCGTGGACGAACCACCGCCGACAGATCCACATCCGGATCTTGATCAATGAAGAACTCCTTGAAGTCAGGATCACCATCGAGGTACCGTTGAAACCACTCATGTTTCTGGGACGCGTGATTCAATACCAAATCGAACATCAGATCAAACGAATCGCCAAAATTCGCGATGTCGTTCCAAGTACCCGAATCCGGATCGACTTCCAAGTAGTCCACCACGGAGAACCCGTCATCGCTCGTGTAGGGGCAAAACGGCAACAGGTGCACGCACTCGATCACGTCATCCAAATGATGATCAAGCAAGAAATCAAGCTGGGCCTTGAGGGGTGTGTCACGACTCGAACGAATCTGATCGGCGTAAGTGATCAACACCGTATCTCGCTCAGACCAGAGCGACTCGCCGGTGGATCTCGACTCGTCTCGATCGAGATTCCCGAGCCCTTCGATCAATTCGGGTGGCAGCGATCCGTAGATCGACTGGATCAATTCGGCGGTCGTATCGTCGATTTTCATGGCGTCCAATGATATTCAGCGACTGAAAAAAATCCTGAATTTACAGATTGTCCAGTCCAGTAAAGTTGGTCACCAGCGCACGCAATTTCCGCCTCAGCACGCTGTAGCTAAAGAAAGCTTTACCGATTTCGTAGTTAAAGTCGACCATCTCATCGCGATATTCCTTGTCGTCGATAATCTTCTGTACCTTTGCCACGACATCTTTTGTCAGGTAACCGTCCATTGCGATGACTTTCGCGCCCTTGGGTTCAATGTCGGCGATGAAGATCGAGTAACGGTTCACTAGCACAGGTTTGCGAAAATAGAAGGCTTCCAACAGAGCGTTGCCAAATCCTTCGTAGATGCTTGGATAGGTGATGAAGTCCGCCTGCGAATAGGCATCGGCCAAGGTGTAAACTTTACTTCCATCATCGGTCAAACCGCGTTTATCTCCGACCTGGGTATCACACAATCGCAAATCCACTCCATGGGAATCGGCCAGTTCCTGGAGTGTCCCAAGGTACTCATTGCCTTCGTCTCCACTGGCGTGCGAAATGACCAATTTGCAACGATCGTTCTTCAACGCGGAGACGAGCGCAATGGCATGTTCAATTCCCTTGCGAGGCACCACGCGTGTCGGCTGCAAAAACAGGATGTCGTCGTCTTCGAGGCCAATGTCCTTGCGAAATCCACGCGCGTATTCATCGATTTCTTCAGGCTCGGTCTCGAAATCCAACACATTGGGAACAAGAATCGACGAGACGCCGCGACGATGAGCCAGGTCTTCTTGAGCGAACGAGTTGATGGTGACATTTTGGATTTGCTGGAGAGCAGGCGGGAAAGACATCCACAAAAGATCGGTCACGGCGCTGACGCTGAAGCGATCTCGTTCCCAATAGAAGTCGTGATGATGAGCGATCGTGGGAAAGCCCGTCTCGGCAATGAAATGAGTCAACGCGACGCCCAACGGAATGTTCATCGGGATACAGAGTGCATTCTGCACGATCAACAAGTCCAAGTCATAGCGACGTGTGAACTCGTACAGCGTGCCTTTCAAATAGTCGGCAAGCGCATAGATGCGATGCGTTACGTCCGGAGTACGTGTCCTCGTCCCAAAAGCACGCCGATTGATCCACTCGATGTCGGGGTGCCCAAAGTAGGCATGCGGAACCACCATCGAGGTGTCTTCATCTCGGTCACTCATCCCGGAATACCAGTGACTGACATGACGGTGGTCCCAAAGCACTTGAGCCCACTTTGCGCTTTCTAGCGAAACGCCATCGGTACCTGCGAAGCGAGTTCCGACAAATCCAATCTGAACGCCCATGTTGTTCCGAAACCTAAAAACGAGAAATCACTTCACCCGACTCGGCCGCCAAATGGGCTTTTACTTCAATTCGACACACTCTAGCAACTCCATCAGTTCCGTAACGACCAAGTCAGGCCGTAAAGATCTGCAGCGAGGATCATCTTCTCGCCGCCGACAACTTCTTGCGTCTCCAGCAAACCAAGCCGTGCGAAGCCCAGCCTGCGAAGCTGCCCAAACATCGTTCAGCATGTCATTTCCCACGTAGAGAGCCTCATGCGGCTGAATCCCCCTTCGCTTCAAGCCTGCACGCAAAACGTCAAACAGGCGTGGGCCTGGCTTCGCTTGCCGAAATCGGTTCGAAAACACGCAAAGATCCAAATCGAACCCGCCATCGCTGAGCGATTTCCCATCCAACAGATTTTCTACCAAACAAGGCGTAAAAACCTGCGCATTGCTGACGATTCCCAGTGGCATCCCAGCCTCCCGCAAAAGACCAAGTAATTCCGCCGACTGAGGCATTGGCCAAGTGGGATTGGCCCGCGACTCGTACTCTGCCGCAACCTGGGCGATCGACTTCGCCTCGCTGCCGCGACACTCGATATCCCACACCGAAAGAAGCTGCCGCCAAGCTTCCAGAATGTCGACTTCCGGCTTGGGACAGTTCTCGCCTCGACGCGCATCATTGAGGCGTTGGATGATCTCATGAAGCTCTTTCGTTGTGGGAACCCTATCCTCTCGCATCACTAGCCCAGCAGCCAGCAACGCATCACGGATCTTGGTGTCATGACCACGCGAGTCAGCTGACCCGACATCACCGCTGCCGCTGATCACAAGGGTTCCATACACATCGAACACAACCGCTCGAACAGCCGGCATCAACTGCAATTGAGAAACGACCTGCGATGGCTCAGGTTTCATCGGCTGCCGCAAATTCAAAATCGAATCAAACATTCAGTTTCTCGGTGCGGCAGGGGTAGAATGGTCGGGCCGAAGCAATCAAATCGACTGCCGCCCCGGCATGTTCGACCGAAGACAATTCTTGATCGCAGGTGGAATTGGCAAGAGCAGCGTAAATACGGATGAGCTTTCGGCCAGTCTGCTCTGGCGAATATTCAGCGCTGATTCGCTCAGAATTCTCGGAGACGATTTCTTCGTTTTCCGCAGTCGAAAGATTCTTCACCAACGAGGCAGACACGGCTTGAGCATCACGTTCGAATCCACGATCTTGTTGGAATCGACGCAACACGCCGATTTGCCGAACCGGCGTCAATCTCGCAAAGTCAACGCTCTCGGCTTGCTCCTCAAAGTCGCGATCCATCCTCGGCCGAAACTCCGGCGCGACATCTGACCAAGCTTCGTTGAACGCATCCTGCTCCTCTTGCGCACATTGATTTACCCAACTCGAATCTCCGGGGATCGAGATCTGATCATAGAGCTTGGGCAGTTTGACTCCAGATGACTCAAAATCATCCGTAACAGTGGGCAATCGGCGCGCGATCACTTCCCGCTTCATCAACCACGGTTCCAAGAAGGCCATCCCGAACCCCTCCGCCACACTGGTCGAAATTGCAAACTCCGCGGCCGCCAGATTTTCAGCGAAACTGACCTCAGGATGATGTGCCGCATCAAAAACAGCGTTCGGAGAAACCTCCACCGCAACGGATCGCCAGCGTTGATATGAAAGGCTTTCCACCTCCGTCGTTGGCCTGAGTGTGATTCCCCCAAACATGCCTGCTGGCAACCAGCGACACAGCAGTAAGAACTCGCCAACGTTCTTACGACGAATCCCGCGTACCGGATAGAGGCACCAACTGGCGTCCGCTGGCAAGTCCATCGCTTCGCAGACCTTGGAGAGTGCATCGGCGCGATCGATTCCACTTTCCAGCGGCACAACACTGTTCGGCAGGCAATGCACCGCCGTCTCCGGCACACCCAAACGAATCAGCGCCGTTGCGTCTGCCCCGGTCAGGGTCGCATAGCGAATTTGCGTTGCAGTCGGATACAGGTAGCGATCCAAGTCTTGTTTGGTGCTCGCAGCCGAGGCCTCAACCAAACGCTGCAGATTCATCGGACGGTAGTCTTCGGCAAAGTCGTGGATCTGCAGCAACAGACGCCAACCGTTGCTGGCCAACCGATGAATCGCGCGCGGCGCGGCCGTGTTCTTTCCCAAGCTATGGTTGTGCCAATGCAGCACCGCATTGGACGCATCGATTCCAAGACCAGACAACTTCGCCTGCAACGTCGCAACGATTGATTCGGAGCGTGTCTCTGACGAACCGGCCTGAATCAGCGGATCGTAGTCAAAATCATCGACCACAATCTGCGTCACTGCCTGACACGTGCGTTCGGACAATCCAGCAACCCTATGCCCAGAAACCAAGACAATCTGGTTGATCTGCTGATCGTCCTGTAACCAACGCACATGGTTCTCGACAACTTGCGTGACCCCTCCTCGTTCGAAGTGACAGTGGAGGATGACGATGTTCACGCGAATTGATTCTTTAGAGGGACCGATATCACTCAACAAGTTTTAGACGATCCATTGTCGTCCTACGATCCCGATATTGAAATGAAAAGAATCAACCAAATGAGTCTCCGAGGAAACGTTGCAGTCGCTCCCACAAAGAGGCTTTACGGACCTCGATCTCAGCCTTACCCACCAGTCGGATCGGCAGCGGGACAGGAGTCGGCTCCAAGATCACTCGAACCTGGTACAGCGGCCGCTCTTGAAGAGGATCAGCGGCGATCGCTCCCGTCGCAGTCAATTCGACCGGCATCTTCTGGGCCGGCGAGGCATCCACGTTCAGGACTCTGCCCGTGATGGATCCTTTTCGCCGGTCAGCCAAACGCAGCGTGACCACTTGATTGGGTTCGACAAGTTCAATTTGCTGCTGGTGCAAAAACAACATGGCTTCCCGCGCAGTGGGATCACCAACGGAACCAACCAAAGTGCCCTCCTGCAGCCAAGCTCCGCGGTTTGCGTTCTCGAGCGGCACCCCGGACCAAAACTCAGCCTCGCGACCGCCACTGATAGGTTTTTTCGCCAACGGTGGAGCGAATAGCCGTCCCTCGCATGGTGCTCGCAACACCAATCGCTCTGCTTGGTGCTCTCGAAGCTCTTTGCGTTTGATCGCCTCATCGAGAGCCTTTTCTATCGCCGGAATTCGTTTAGCGATTTCGCGATCGCCAGCACGAAGCTGACGAAGATCTTCCAACTGCACTTTCAAACGATCGCACTCGAAGCGAATCGCTGCCAATTCGCTTTCCACTTCAAAGCTACGCAGGCGAGCAATGACTTGCCCTCGCTGCACATCCGCACCACTTTCAACGGCATCGCCAATCTGCCCAGCGATGGACACGAATACCGGCTGTGCTCCAGCCGCGCGAATCGACATCGGCGCCCAAACACTGCGAGGAATCGGAATCAACGAAACGACACCGACGAAAGCGAAGCAACAAACCATCAGCCACACCGGACGATGAGCACGACGGGAAGCGACGCCTTGAGGCGGTCTTAAAAGGGCAGCCAACCAACGAAAAGCGACGGCGAAGAGCGCAAACAAGACAAGCGTGCCAACGAAGCCCCCCAAACCGTACTGCTTTGCGACTTCGTACAACATCATGAGAATGAACGAGTAAACCATCACACGATACAAAGTGCTGCAGATGCTGTAGCCAACCAAGAAGGCCGAACGCCCGAACTTCTTGTCATCCGCGTTCGCAGCAACGCTACTCGGAGCTTCATCACGCCACAGTCGGCGTCGCATCCATTCCCGAATCTTCCCCGATGACTCCGACGCCAAATTGGGAATGCCAACCAGATCCGACAAAATGTAATAACCGTCGTATCGTAGCAAGGGATTGCCATTGAACAGCAACGTATTGACAGAGCAGACCAACATCACGGTCACACTCACATCACGAAGCAGACCATCAGCAGACAACAGCCAAACGAATGTGGCCAGAGCGGCAATCACGAGTTCGGACATCATCCCTGCCGCTGAAACCAATATTCGTTTCCAACGTCGCTCAAACAACCAAGCATCCGAAACATCACAATACAAACAGGGGATACCAACGAGCAGCATCACTCCCAACTCCCGACACTCGCCGCCAAAAAACTTACAGCAAAAAGCATGTGACAGTTCATGAACGCATTTTGTGCAACAGACGACCAGAAAAAGAACCATCAAGCCGCGGCCAATCCCCATGCCAGTGGCCGCTTCGGCTAGGTCGTCGCTGAACTTTGTGAAGTTGACCACCACGGCCATCAACGCGACGCCTATCAGCAACGATGCGATCAACATACTTGCGGGCGAAAAAAGCGGCTTCACCCAGCCCGACATCTTGCCCAAGAAGCGATCGGGATGGACACCCGGCAGTCGAATCGCCAGCGGATTCACCTTCCCCCAGCGCCCTGGCGGCTCAACAACCACGCTTTTCCCGTCCACAACAACCAGTCCTTTCGAGGCCGCGTCGGCAAAGAACTGAACCAAGCTCTCGGGCGAGAAAAACTTCGGCGCGAAGGCTTCCCGGCAAGCAGCAAGCAGTTCTGTCATCGTTCGCGCACCGTCGGCCATCTGCAAGATGGCAAACTCTTGTTCGCTAAAGTAGGTCAACGAACGCGAGAGCGGATCCTTGATGACCCACATCGGTCGATCGCCCATCCAGACACGACGAAAAGCTAAATCGGACCGCAACGCAAAGGTGCTGCGACTCATGGTTTTGTGCTCAGTCGCAGTCGCATTCCTGGCAGGACATCCAAATCGGTGTTGTCGAATTCCACCCAGAATCGCACTTCATCGTTGACCGGATCAATCTCAGGACTGATGAAAACGATCCGCCCTTCGCGTTTCAGCATACGATCAGGAGTGACTTGGATTTCCAAACTCACCGTGCGATTGCCTCGCAACGATTCGATCGCGTCCGCCGGTACAAAACCTTCTGCCCTGAGACGATCCAGTCGAATGACCCGCAGCACTGGATCACCCGCGTTCACCCATTCTCCTTTGCCGCGCATTCGTTCGACGACAACGCCGTTGATCGGTGCCGTCAGTCGATGTCGTTCGGTCGCGATTTTTGCGAGTGAAACCTGCTGGCGTTCCAGTTCGATTTGCATCGTCTGAACGCGCTGTTCTGCGATCGCCTGCCCAACCTCGATCTGCGTGCGTTCGATACTCAACACATGGGTCTGTGCGGCTTGCTGCTCGGCCTTGGCCTGCAACGCGTCGATCTGCCGATCAAATTCGGCCTGTTGTGTTTCTAGCTTACTTTTCTCATAAGCCAATCGAAGGCCGTCGATTTCAGACTGGGAAACACTGTCAACAAACTGCTCTCGAGCATGCGTGGCACGATCCAACTCGTTCTTCGCGACCGCTGACGACTTTTTTGATGCCAGAGTACGGACCTCATTGGCCGCTTTGCGTGAAGCGATATCGCGAACCACTTCATGTTGTTTCGCAACTTGCTTCTGCTGTGCCAATTTTTTGTTGGCTAAGTCCGTGCCCAAATCCTCTTGCGTTTTGCGTTCTGCGATCCCCAACTGAGTCTCCGCCAACGCTTCTTCGACTTTCGCTTGACGGTCGTCCAATCGCGCCAACTCTTGCCCGACAACAACGCTACTTCCCTCGCGCACCGAAACATCCGCGATGGTGCCAGCCAGAGGAGCTGGAACGTTGACGGCATCGATCACGACCACGACCATCTCGTCAACTGTCAGGTTGCCTTCTTGTCCCTCGACGAGGGATGGCGAGATGATCGCCGCAAACAAGAGTCCGAGAACGCTTCGCATAGCTGATGTCGTTTCTATCATTCGATTCGCCATTCTATATCCCCGCATTGGTTCGCCACCATTCAATCACGCTGCGAGTCCAGACAAACCCAAGTGATCGCTCGCCACAATCAATATGAGCAAGCACGCTCGCTCCATGTCTCAAGACCGAAGACGATCCTTTGTCTGTCGATTGTGATGGAAGTGGCACGACGGCTCGGACCATTGATTTTCCCCTCGAGTCGACATGTGCGACATCTGCGATCGACTCGATTGCTCCGTCATGAACGTTCGCTGCGTCCGAGCGGAGACGAAACGCCACCGAACACGATTCGTTTCGTTGCTGATCGAGCACGTATTGGATGTTCTCGTCGGGTACCAGCAATTCGACATTCCAACCTTTGCTCTCGGAGACCACATCCAAGAGATACTGACCATGGGTGACCGGACGCGCCGTGAGCGACGGTCGCAAGTCCCAGCGATCAACAATTCCATCGGCAGGACTGCAAATCGTCAAAGCTGCCTGCTGTTCCTGAATCAGCTGCAGCTGTTTTGCGATCCCAGCGATCTCGGTCTCAATGACGTTCTCCTCTGCCGAAGAACTGGGAGCACGCTTTGTCTGCGAAGAAGAACGCGTCCGCAGTGCTACCAGGGACTCCAGTCTTGTTCGCGCGGTCGCCAGTGATGCCTGCAAATTCCGCTGCTGCAAATCTAGCTGCGGACTTCGCAGAATCAGTAAAGGAGT
>JBGCGI010000229.1:0-8493 GCA_045110715.1 Rubripirellula sp. | reverse complement strand
CGGTCACGATCTTGTTCTTCATTGCGCTGCTGACCAGTCCCCAACTGGTTCTTCCCCGACGTATCGCGACTCCCCAGCGAGTGCAAGAAGAGTTGGAAGCGTCTTGAGGGGCTGATTCGGGGGGTGTGGCCCCTGGGTCTTCAGCCATAGAATGGGAGTTGATGCTTCATTTTCCATGAAAGGCGACGAGTCCGCATGTCTTCGGATATCCCACCAACCAATCCTAGTGACCGCCCCGATCCCAACGAAGGAAACCCAGCCCTTCGCGCACGGGTTCCTGAATCAATCGGTGACGGTTGCTTTAGCACTGGGGCGATCGTCATGACGGGGCCCAGTGAATTCATCGTCGATTTTCTGCAAACGATCGGAAGACCTCACAAAGTAGCCAAGCGTGTTGTGATTCCGCATCCTGTCATGCCGCAATTCATCGATGCCCTGAACACGAATCTTGATCTCTACAAGAGTCGATTCGGTGAGCCTCCCGCGCCGCCAACACAGAATCAAAACCAGGCTCGACGTCCGACACCTCAAGAGATCTACGACGACTTGAAGTTGCCCGACGAAGTCCTCAGCGGAGTCTATGCCAACGGTGTGATGATCGGTCATGGTGCCAGCGAGTTTGGGCTCGACTTTCTGACCAGCTTCTTTCCCCAGTCCGCAGTCAGCGCCCGCGTGTTTGTCGCCGCAGGCCAAGTGCCACGCTTGCTGGAGTCCCTGCGAGGTGCGGTGCGACAACTGGAACAGCGCCAGCAGGGAATCCCTCCCGGGCAACCGCCGGAGCCCGAGAACCTGGATCCGCCGGCGCCAGAGACCCTGGATCCCCCAGCCCCCGGACCGGACGACCAAGTCCCGCCACCCGAAGCCCCTGAGGGGCCAACCGATACCTAGCATCGGTCCCCGCTTACCGTTTGCGTTTCCCCTCCAACCATCACACCCCATTGTCAGCCTCCGAACAACCTCCGCTGATGCGCGACTTACCCCGCGCCGAACTGCCGACGGATGAATCACTGATTTTGGCCAGTGGTTCACCGCGCAGAGCTCAACTTCTGAACGCGGCGGGCTACGTGTTCACCGTACATGTGGCCAGTGACCAAGCGGAATGCGGCATGTGCAGTCGTGAAACGGCACCGGAGATGGTTGGCCGCTATGCCTACCGCAAGGCTGCTGATGTCGCCTCCCATCTCGAGGAAGGTTTGATCATTGCCGCCGATACGGTCGCCTCCTGCGTCGGCCAGATTCTTGGAAAACCTCGTGACCAAGATCATGCCGAACAGACCCTGCGATTACTCAGTGGCCGGGTTCACGATGTCTACACGGGCATCTGCGTCTGGTCCGTGAAACACCAGAAGTGTGTTTTGGATGTCGTCCGCACAGAGCTGAAAATGGAAGTTCTGAGCGACGCGATGCTCGACAAATATTTAGACTCCATGTTGTGGGAAGGCAAAGCGGGCGCGTTTGGCTATCAGGACGGAAATGACTGGTTAAAACTGCTTCCAAATCAGCCGCCAACGAGTAGCGAAAGCAATGTGGTGGGATTGCCCATGGAGCGTTTGGCGGAATTACTGGAAAATTTTGCCTCACTGGCCGAAACCGTAACTACGGAAGCTCCCGTTCCGCCTATGGAAAACTAGCCAGATTTGCTAGATTCCATTAATAAACGAACTCTCCTCCTTCACCGGTATGGACTGATGGTGATTGCTGATCGTCGCAACCTAATCGCTCTCGTGATGGCATTTGGATTGGTGTCGCTGCTCACACATGATGCAGCCGCACAGACTTGGGCCGATAAAATGTTCTCCGAGTCCAAGACACACGATTTCCGGATTGTGGGTCGTGGTACCAAAACGTCTCATCACTTTGAGTTCACAAACCTGTTTGAAGAAGACGTCCACATCCAGGCCGTTCGAACGAGTTGCGGATGCACGACGCCAACGATCACCAAGTCGACGTTGAAGACACATGAGAAGGGCGCGGTGGTTGCCACCTTCAACACCAACACCTTCATCGGCCAGAAAGCGGCAACCATTACGGTTGTGTTTGATCGCCCCACCTACGCGGAAGTCCAGCTGAAGGTCAGCGGCTTCATTCGCACCGACATCACTTTTGATCCACCCGAGGTCAATTACGGGGAACTGAGTGCGGGGCAACCAACCGAACGTGAGGTTGTGATCACTCACAGTGGCAACAGCAACTGGCAAATCACCGATGTGCGCAGCCACTGCAGCAACTTGCAAGTGCGACTGAACCCAGCCGAACGATCGCCAGGAATCGTGCGTTACCGAATGACTGTCCGCATGGATGGCAGCATGCCAGAAGGCGAGATCCGCGAGCGTCTGACGCTGATCAGCAACGATCGCGATTTCCCCACCACCGAAATGGCGATTGGCGGACGGATACGACCAACCGTGGCGATCTCACCGGCCGCTGTCAGCTTGGGAACCACGTCGCCTAGCTCCGTCGTCGAAAAACGCTTGATCGTTCGCGCGGACCAGCCGTTCGAAATCAGCGACGTGCTGTGCGCCGATGACCGAATGGAATTCGAGGTACCCGTCGGTGCCAAGAAGGTTCAATTCGTCAAACTTCGCTACCGCGGCGACAATACCACCACGCCGATCTCTCAGGAAGTCAAGATTGTCACCAATCTGCCTGGCAAAAAGTCTGCGACCTGCATCATCACTGGCACCGTTCAGTAAAGCTCTCGTCCGATGACCAAGTGAACCGCTGGACGTAAGTCCATGGGCCTTGCTTTCACGCGATCACGGTTCACTGTCGCGTTTCACCGCTCGAGACGCCACGAGCTTCCATGGCGGGGCCAGCCCGGCGACGACCATCTCTGGTGGGTACGGATTGATCCTGACTCCCCCCGTTCTTCAATCCGGTTCATCCTTGTGCGGATTCATTGTCCGCGCTCCTAGCTTCCGGAGAAGACAATGTCACGTTCGCTGCCCCATTCATCCCCCACACTTGCTTGCCTCGCGATTGCTCTGACAACCGTCTCGGCAGTCGCCCAATCGGGAACAAGGTCCGCGGTCCCATCGCGCCAGGTCTATCCCAGCCAAAGTTACCAGAGCCCGAATTTTCAGAGCCAGCCGGGAACCATCCAATCAGCTCCAATTCAGGGTTCCACGATCAGATCCGCGCCGCCTGCACCTGTCGCGCAAGGATCGACCATGCGGTCCAACGTCCAGCAGGGTTCGACCGTTCGCTCGGTACCGATGGTAACCAGCGCACCGGTTGGCTTGCAGGGATACTGCCCTGTTTGCATCGTGAACATGAAGAAGTGGGTCAAGGGAAACGCAACCTATCAGGCGTCCTACGATGGCAAGACCTACCATTTCCCAGGTGAGGAACAGCGACAAATGTTCTTGTCAGACCCGGCCAAGTATGCTCCAGCACTCGGTGGAGACTGTGCTGTATGCTTGACGGACATGGGAAAGCGGATGCCGGGTTCGATCTTCCACTCCGCCCTGAACGAAAACCGACTGTACCTTTTCCCCAATGCGGACCTGAAGCAAAAGTTCGTCGGTAACGTGAACCAGTACAACCACGCGGATCTGGCAGAGAACGGCAACTGCGTCGTTTGCCGTGTTGAAATGAACAAGGCCATGCCGGGCCGCCCCGAGGTGTTTTTGGTCCACGGAGGCATGCGATACCAATTTGCCTCGGAAGACCAGAAGAAAATGTTCCTGGCCAGCCCCAGTAAGTACGCCCCAACGGCCGCCGGCAGCACCAGTCGGTAGAACCATAGCGGCACCACACCGCCTTTCCGAGTTCACCGATAAGCGCTATTCTCGTGTATGAACGAGCCTCTCTTGGCGGCTCTCCCGCATGACGTTTGCTAGGTGAACCACGGTGTCAGAATCTTCCGAACCTCCATTCGACTTTTTGGGTCTGACGGGCAAGACGTTTTTGGTGATGGGTGTCGCCAACAAAAAGAGCGTCGCCTACCAAATTGCCAAATTGATCGAACAGTCCGGTGGAGTCGTGATCTACAGCGTACGCAGCCAGTCGCGCAAAGAGAGCCTTGCGAAACTGCTGCGCGATCGTCAAGTTCTGATCTGCGACGTTGAACAGGAAGACGAGATCCAAGCGTTGGCGGATCAGTTGACGGCTGACAAAGTCACGCTGTCGGGCCTGGTTCACGCCATCGCATTCGCAGATTATCCGGAAGGGATTCGCCCCTTTCACGAGACCACTCGCCAACAATTCCTACAGTCTGTCGACGTCTCTGCGTTCTCTTTGATCCGTGTCTGCAATGCCCTGAAGGATCGTTTGGCAACCGACGCTTCGGTGGTCACGATCGGGATCAGCACGACGCGAATGGCCAGTGAGAGCTACGGATTCATGGCCCCGATCAAGGCCGCCTTGGAATCTTCCCTGGCATTTCTGACCAAATCGTTCAGCCGATTCAGCGAAGTCCGATTCAACGCGGTCGCCGCTGGCCTGTTGAAAACGAGCGCGTCGGCGGGAATCCCTGGCTACGTGGATTCCTACCTGTACGCAGAGAAAGTGATCCCTCGCGGACGTGCGGTCGCGACCACGGAAGTCGCCAACACGGCCGTCTTCTTGCTCAGTCCGCGCAGCAGCGGCGTCACGGCTCAGTCGGTCGTGGTCGATGCTGGCATGGCGATCAACTATTTCGATTCAGCGGTCGTCGCCGCCGTCACGTCTGCCGACGTGGACTGAATCGGAACGTTCCCGCTCCGATCTCACGTCATTCATCAGCTCGCCATGCATCTCGCCTGGCTTTCTTGCTGATTCTGTTCACCAGCTGACTGCAACGGTAAACTAATCCCTTCCAACTCCATCCAACGATTGCCATGACCCAACAGATCTACATCAACGGACAATACTTCGCCAAAGAGGACGCCAAGATCAGCGTCTACGATCACGGACTGCTATACGGCGACGGCGTCTTCGAAGGAATGCGAATCTACAGTGGCAAGGTGTTTCGGCTACAGGAGCATTTGCTTCGACTTTACGAGTCCGCTCTTTCGATCGGACTAGGGATTCCGATTGGAATCGAACAGATGACGACCGACGTCAACGAATGTGTTGCCAAGAACGGGCTGGAGGACGGCTATATCCGCTTGGTGGCAACACGCGGTGGCGGGTCCCTTGGCTTGGACCCCAATCGCTGCTCGGATCCGCAAGTCATCATCATCGCGGATTCGATCACGCTGTATCCCGACGAACTCTATCAAAACGGGCTGGAGTTGATCACGGCCGCGACGATTCGCAATCATCCCGCGGCGCTCAGCCCGCGCATCAAATCGCTGAACTACCTCAACAATATCATGGCCAAGATGGAAGGCTTGAAAGCCGGTTGCGTCGAAGCCCTGATGCTTAACCACAAAGGCGAAGTCGCTGAATGCACCGGTGACAACATCTTCATTGTCAAACAGGGCAAGTTGATGACTCCGCCAATCGAAGCTGGCATCCTCGAAGGCATCACGCGAAACGCCGTTTTGGAATTGGCCCAAGAGCTGGGTATCGAAACCGCTCAGATCCCTTTGACGCGACATGACATCTATATCGCCGACGAGTGCTTCCTGACGGGCAGTGCCGCGGAGGTCATCGCTGCGGTGAAGTTGGATGACCGCCCCATTGGATCGGGAAAACCCGGCCCGATCACACAGCAGCTGAACGCAGCTTTCCGAAAACTCGTTCGCCAGTAACGGGGGCATTTCGTGAAAGCCGTTTGCTTTGAAGGCGTGCAGCGCGTGGCGGTCCACGAGCTTGCCGATCCAACGATCCAACAGGGCAGCGATGCCATCGTCCAAGTCAGGCTGGCGGGTCTTTGCGGAAGCGACCTGCATCCATTTTTTGGACGTGAAGTGGGACTCGATCCCGGCACGGTCATGGGGCACGAGTTCGTCGGAGAAATCGTCGCCGTCGGCGATCAAGTTCGCGAGCTCCATGTTGGCGATCAGGTTTGCGCTCCGTTCACGACCAGTTGTGGCCAGTGTTTTTACTGCGAGCGTGAAATCAGTTCGCGCTGCGTTGACAGCCAATTATTTGGCTGGCGAGAGAATGCATCCGGATTGCACGGTGGCCAAGCCTCCCTTGTCCGCGTTCCTTTGGCCGATGGCACCTTGATGCGAATCCCCAACGGGGTCAGTGACGAGGTGGCCTTGCTGTTGGGAGACAACTTGAGCACGGGGTACTTCGCAGCTGACATGGTGGGGATCCAAAGTGGCGGAGTGTATGCAGTGGTCGGCTGCGGAACGGTTGGACTGTTGGCGATCGCGAGCGCCCTTCGTTTGGGTGCGAACCAAGTCATCGCCGTCGATCCCAATCCATCGCGTTTAGAAATTGCCCGTGGACTTGGTGCCATCCCCTTCAACGATTCCGAGGCTGCTAGCGAAGAGATCCTTGGGCGCACCAATGGCCGAGGAGCAGATGGCGTGATGGAAATGGTTGGTTTGCCTGCTGCACAATCCTTGGCCTACGAACTGATTCGCCCTGGTGGTGTCCTGGCGGTGATTGGCTGCCACTGCACCCCACATTTCACATTTTCGCCCAGCGACGCCTACGACAAGAATTTGACGTATCGCACCGGTCGATGCCCGGCCCGCTCCTACATGGGCAAGCTGAGTACACAACTGGAAGAGCAGCCGATGGATCTTTCTTGGTGCATCACCCATCGCTTCGACCTCAGCGAAGCGGCGAAAGCCTACGAAGTGTTTGCTGGACAGAAACAAGGCTGCATCAAAGCTGCATTTCAGCTCTGACCCCGTGACGCGCGAACGCCCCGCCTTCGAGGGATCTGCCGCAGGGCGACACCCAATCACAAGATTGTCATCCAGTAAACCACAATCTAGCGTCATGGCGCAAGCCATCCGGTAAGTCAGGCACGGCACCAACTCCGCCAAAGGCCAAAGCAGTGTGAAAAAGCGAATTGCCCTGTCGCACTTCCCTAGACTGTTCGTATTCGCCAACCGAATCGATTAGCATAGGAGCCCCTCGAAATCCCCCTCCCCCTTGATGAAGCGTTTAAACATGCCTCAACCGAAGCGATCTCTGCAACCCAACCGCCGAGCCTTTGCCAAAACTGCTGGAGCCATCGCGCTTACCACTGGCGTTTGGAGTGAAGTCCCCGCACAAGAATCCAAGTCGGCAAATCAGAAACTAAAACTGATCTGCGTTGGTACCGCGAACCGAGCTGCTGCGGATGTCGACGGAGTCAAAGGCGAAGACATCGTGGCCCTCTGTGACGTCGATCGCAACCACTTGGACCGCTCCGCTGCAAAGTTGAATGTCACCAATAAGTATGCTGACTATCGCGAGATGATCACCGAACAATCGGGCAAGGTGGATGGAATCGTGATCGCCACGGCTGACCACAACCATGCTCCGGCAACCATTCGTGCGATCAACGAAGGCATGCACGTGTATTGTGAGAAACCGCTGACTCACACCATTCACGAAGCCCGCATCATTGCCGAAGCAGCAAAGGCAAAAGGCGTAGTGACACAAATGGGCACGCAGATTCATGCGGGCTCCAACTACCGGCGTGTCGTTGAAATCGTGCAAGCTGGCGTCCTGGGAGACATCAAGGAAGTTCACGTCTGGGTCGGCAAGGGCTGGGGCGGCGGCGAACTCCCAACCAAGACGGAATTGCCGCCCGAACACCTGAACTGGGATCTCTGGCTAGGACCTGCTCAAGAGCGACCGTACGCCAAGGGCGTGTACCATCCCGCGCAATGGCGACGCTGGTGGGAGTTCGGCCAAGGAACACTGGGCGACATGGGCTGCCATTACATGGACTTGCCGTTCTGGGCGCTCAAGCTCCGGCACCCGATTGAGTGCGAAGCGGAAGGTCCGGAAGTCCATCCAGAAACCTGCCCACTTGGTCTAAGTGTTCGCTACAAGTTTCCCCAGCGTGGGAATTTGCCCCCGGTCGATTTGACTTGGTACGACGGCACGAAAATTCCTCGCGAAGTGGCGGGAGAGAAAGTCCCCGGAAGCGGTGTGATGTTCATCGGATCCGAAGGCAACATGTTTGCCAACTACGGAAGCTACAAGCTGTTCCCTAAGGAGAAGTTCGCTGACTTCGCTCCACCAGAGAAAACGATCCCCGAGTCGATCGGACACCACGCCGAATGGATTCAGGCATGCAAAGATGGTTCGTCAACGACTTGCAATTTTGATTACTCCGGCGCGCTGACGGAAACCGTACTTCTCGGTAACGTCGCTTACCGAATTGGCAAGAAAGTCGACTGGGATGCCAAGACCTTGAAGGCAACGAACGCACCGGAAGCCGACAAGTACATCCGAAAACAGTACCGACCAGGCTGGGAAGTCGAATTCACAGCCTAGTGCTTGGGGCGCTGGTCCAGTCAGGTGATTTCGCGAACGGCCGAGTGACCGTCGGTCGGGAGAATCGGGTTGCGCCGCTTGTGAACTTCCCGGCGTAGCCGGATCTAGCAAACAATCCGACTGCCGCGGACGCGTAAATTGAAGGATGTTCGTTTACGCAGCTCACCGATC